>NZ_CEZLMY010000262.1:0-3447 GCF_983033635.1 Psychromonas sp.
CGAAGGCCAAGTACTATTTGCCAATGGCAACGAGCCGTATATATCATAAAAAGCCGCCAGTAAATCCGTTTGCAGTTTATTTGGAAACTGCGCTCCTCGTACCGAATACCAGGCCACCGTAGCACCGAATGACGCGCCATATTGATAACGCGGCCAGCATTTTCGTTCCCGCGCGCCACCAATCGCCTGAAGAATAAATTTTCGATGCTCGACAATCTGTTTTCGCAATTTTTTTGACTGACCGATGTAATAGATCGGCGAACTCCCCCAGGGGTAGGTGAATAGTGTGCCGTCATTGGCCCCCAGTACATAGATCCCTGCGCTTTCCGGCATCCACAACATAGCCTTATCATCCGTATTAATAAGCTCTTCAATACCATCGGGGCAGCGCCGTTCAACAAAAAAACGTAAATGGAAATCTCTCATCTTATCCCTTATAAAAGAATCAAAGTCTTAGGTTGCTTTATCACCATTCATCTTCTTCGCTGTCTTTATCCCTTGCATCATCTTCATCCGGATACCTATCTTCATCTTCATCCGGATACCTATCTTCATCTTCATAATCTTGATCATCAGAACTAGCATATTCATCCGGCTGCTTATAGCCCTGCATCTCACTTGCTGCTTCCAGATTTATGCAATCAGGATCAAAATTAACGAAGCTTTCAAGGTCAACTTTGTACAATTCCTGCAGCGCCTGCCATTGAACAGTATCTCTAGATGCCTGATAAGCGGTGAGTTCATTAATATGACAGGCAAACAGCAGTGAAAAACGAGTAAATAACCTGGGAAAATACAGTTTAGGATCAAAGTTGGAGAGCATGCTATTTACGTCATCGGCAATCAGCGCCGCACTTGAATATTTGCCATCAGCAATCAGTTGTTCAAAGGCATCGAGCTTTTTAAGCAGTAAATTAAGCGCATAGGAGCCTTCCGACGCAAGCTCTGCGACATTGAAGCTCGCAGGCTCAGTTTCTTGTTCCAGCTCTTCAGCCGATTCGTCTTCAAGCTGTTCATCTTCCTCTTCCGTTTCGTCCCAGCTTGTATCTTCCTGATCGCCTTGATCTGATGCATCTTCTTCCTCGGGCTCTTCTTGCTCACGGTAAACAAGGGGCTGAAAAGCCCGCAACCAGTCATTAACATTCAATAACCCATCCAGTACCGCACCAGCAGCATCCTCCAACACCAACCCCAAAACATGGCGCAGTTCGTCGCCGGCATCAAGTGCCTGTTGAATCTGTTCAGTCGTCGCCTGCTCAATCCAGTACTGGTAGGTATCACTATTTTTAGTCTCTTCATACTGCATTTTTTTATGCAGTTGTTTCATCAACCAGTTGAGGATGCTCTGGATATGCTTCTCACGTTTTTTGACTGGCCCCAGAGCCGCCAGCTGTTCTCCCAGTAAATCGGTCAGACACAGGTAAATTTCAGCCATAGCCCCAACCCCCTGTTCGAGAAAATGGCCGTAAAGAAAATAGCCAATAATACGGATATCATAAATCTCCAGGGCAATAATTTCTTCTGCCTTGGTAGCCGCATCCTCGTACCTTGCCTCCTGCGTCAAAGTAATGATATCACTGAAACGCGGATCAAAAGTTGCGAGACCAGGATCCGTATCTTCTTTAAGACTTGCTTGTAATAGCTCTATATTCATTTACCACTCCAGATAAGTTATTCACCACTGGCTAGTTCTCAAGCCGTTTTTTCATTTCCGCCAGTCTCTTTCTGTGCCTGGCTCGGGCAATTTCAATTGCAGCTGCCGAATCGGTTGTCAGGCATGCTCTGCATATATCGAATCCCTCGACCGAATCCAGATTTTCCGCTGACAACTCACGCAGGCAGGCCTGGCAGTGCAGGCCTGGCTCGAGAGTTTTTTCTGCGTTTAATGTTTCTAATTCCGGTTCAGCGCAGGCTTGGGGAAATAACTTAGGTCTTAGTGCCTTGAGCTCCGGCAGTGCGTTATAACAGTCCGGGCAAAACAGTTTGCCATTAAATTCTTTGCTTCCCAACTCAGGTATTTTTCGATTACAAGCGTGACAGCGAACAAGCTTGGTTAAATCCACCGACTCCTGTGTTACCAACGGCCTGTTTTGTTGATCTAGTTCTGACCGAATTTTCATCACGGGCCTTTTAATCAAATTCATATAACAGGCCTTGCAAAATAAAAGCCCTAAGAGTTCTCGACAATTATCGTTTGCGATCGCTCCTTCGCAGAGCCGGCAATATTGCTGAACTGGTTCAGCGCCCAAAATTTCTCCTTCGGGCCGATCGCCAGCTTCCTGTTGCTGCTTTTCTTCAGCCTGATCCATCAGTTGCTGGAAACACTCCAGACAGAAAGCCCACTTGGCAACTTGCCGATACTCAAGACCGATCAGGTTTTTAGCGCATTTCTCGCACTTCATACCCCCTCCTTGTCTCACTATTATCACTAAGTGCGGAACTACTATTCTCTGCTTTTTTTACACTTTCGTACTCGCCTACATGCCCTTTAAATATCATTATTCTCCGATAGGATTGCTGATCGTTTTTTATCCGGTCATACCCCAGATACGTGTCTTTTTCTAACCGGGCCCATCGCTTCTGAGATTTCAGAACCAGAGTAATTTCCAAATCAATACCTGTTGGCCGTAAGACTGGAAATAACAAACTTTCTAAGCGCTGGTTGATTTCCTGAGGCCATGGCTTTTGGTTAGAAGTGCATTCCTCATAGGTACTCAGGGTAATTCGACGACCATGAATAGGCACTCTTGTACTGGCTCCGAATACAGCATCTTCGCCTAAAGTAGTTTCACCTATGCGAAGTTGCTGGGTGAGTAACTCTTCGTTGAGTAATGTCTTTTCGATATACACACTAATTTCAGGGAAAACCAATTTAAAAAGCCAATGCAGGGTGCTGCATGAAGTAAGATCAAGCACCTGTAGATACCTACGGGCAGTTGAATCCCAAGAGCTAAAAAAGGAGTCATTTAATTCTGGATAAACATTGAAAATATAATCTTTAATCAGGTGATTATCGAAATAGCCGATGAAATCAGACAATAAATTGTTAACTTCACTTTCCATCTTCTGCCGAAAATAACTTGGCAGCGGCGATTGAGCACTTAAAAGCCCAATATTCAAACAAATAATAACTTCGCGTACCGGCGCTTGGCAAAAGTTGATCCCATGGATTAAAGCTGATTGTGAACAAATGCTGTTATTACTTCTAAAGCGAATTTCCTCCGGCTTATAGCCAATAGAGTGCAACAGCCGCAACAGAGATATGATGTCAAACTCATGAATACGTTCAGCAATTTTGCTTTCTAACTCATTCACAGCCTTATTCCTTAACTCATTTTTTTATTTCAAAAGCATCAATCAAATCTTCGACTTGATTGATAAGCTGATCAATTTGCACGTCCACAGCGCCGGTTTTATCAGCACTTTTTTCGTCAAGATGGATGTTAA
>NZ_CEZLMY010000263.1:0-420 GCF_983033635.1 Psychromonas sp.
CTTAGCCCTGAGTATTTACAATCTCATTCTAAAAACAAACACCTCAAATTATTGACGGCTGAGTAGTTACATTAATCTATCATTAGATCTTGCGCTTTTTGATATTGGTCGAGATCAAACAACTTGTCGCGAACAACCCAAAAACGCCCGTTCTTCCGGGCAATAACAACTTCTGGTGGACGCAGTCGATGCTCGTTGTTGACTACCTTAGTGGGGGCAGTATCGGTAAACGGACGGTGTCGGTCAATCAGATGCGGATTAATGAATTTCGACAAAAACTCAGCTTTATGGGCTTTAGTCGCTAGCGGCCAAACCTCGTTAATCTCCCCTCCCTGGTCACTGATATAGGTAACCTTGAGCTGCGGTTTATCAAACTTATTCTTTCCTGGCTCTAATCTCAGCGCGACGCATTTCATAATC
>NZ_CEZLMY010000263.1:430-3404 GCF_983033635.1 Psychromonas sp.
TTTTTTATCCGGATCCACCAGCATATGGTCACATTGATGACAACGTCGCGCTGCAATATCATTATCAGCGCCGCACAGTTCGCAAAATTTTGCCCGAAAGCGATAACCACAGATTTTACGCTCACCCTCATCGTTTTCAGAATAGCCCTGGCATTGCCGGCCGTAGTGTTCAATAACAAATCCGGCAGGGTCAACTTTGCCCCAAAAGTTATTGTTAAACCGACAAGCCGGACAAGGTATAGTGACAATTTCGCTGTCACTATCCGGTTTGGGCTGCCCCACTTCCGGTTGATACAAATCATAGCAGTTACCGGCAAACTCCATTACCAGACAATCTTTCTTGCCTTCACACAGACGTAAACCGCGGCCAACAATCTGCTGATATAGACTGATAGATGCGGTGGGACGCAGAATAGCAATCAAATCAACATGCGGAGCATCAAAGCCAGTCGTTAATACCGAAACATTAACCAGATATTTTATTTTGCGATCTTTAAAGTCATTAATAATCCGATCTCTTTGCTCAATCGGCGTATCGCCAATCACCAAGGCGGCATTTTGTTCGGCTAAATAACCCATAATTTCTTGTGCATGATTAACGGTCGAGGCAAAAATCATCACCCCGTGCCGATCGAGAGCGGTCTCAATCACCTGCTTGATAATCATGGGAGTGACGCGGGCGGATTTATTAACCACTTTATCCAGTTCCGCTTCCCGGTAATGTCCTGTTGCAGAAGGCGTAATATTAGAAAAATCGTAGCCGAGCACAGCCATATCCATCACTTTTGGCTCGCTTAGATATTTCTCATCCAGCAGAAAACGGATCGGCAGATCGAAAATACAATCACGAAAGAAACGCGCTTGATCTGTTCTCACCTGACCACGAGTATGGTATTTATAAATCCAGCCAAGTCCTAAACGGTATGGTGTTGCGGTTAGCCCAAGCACCTTGAGAGTGGGGTTGATTTTTTTAAGATGGCTGATCACCTTTTGATAACTGCTGCTTTCATCTTCAGGTACGCGGTGGCATTCATCAATAACAAGTAGAGAAAATTCACCGGGAAACTGCTCTAAGCTGTTTACAATAGATTGAACCGATGCGAAAACAACCTGACGATCGTTTTCTTTACGTCCTAATCCGGCAGAAAAAACAGATGCTTTTAAATCATAGCTTTCGTACTTGCGGTGATTTTGCTCAACAAGCTCTTTAACATGTGCAAGCACTAATACCCGCCCTTTCGCCAATCGTGCTAACTCCGCAATGATAAGACTTTTTCCTGCACCTGTGGAAAGAGCGAGTACAGCCGGTGCGCTATATTTACGAAAGTAATGAATGGTCGCTTTAACAGCGTCTTGTTGATATGGGCGGAGAGTATACATAGATAAATAAGGATAATTTCAGACTTATGGAGCGATAAGTTTAACCTAATTGTAAGGTTAATACGGAAAGTAAATATAAAAAAATAACGTTACCGATAATTTAATTTGATAGTGGCTGACAGCCTGTAGCTGAAAAAATAGCAGAGTCAGTACAGCCCTATCTTACATCAATCTATAAAGTAGCGATTATAATTCTTTCTTAACGGCATTAACAATCGCATTCGGATTAGCTAAATATAATGCATGATTCAAGAGTACTGCCTTGTCACCCACTGATAACAATATTGCCGGAAATGAGTTCGTTCCAATAAACTCTTGCAGCTCACGGATATCAGATAAAGTATATTCAGCTTCATTGCTTAGTTTATCTTTGAATACTTTATTGGGTGGTGATAACTTAAACTGCTCAATAATGGCATTAAAGTCGTGCTTGCAGCCCAAGGCATTGCCTTCGATAAAATGTGCTTTTTGTAGCGCATTTAATACCGCTAAGGCTTTCTCCGGTTGTTTGTTCTGCAGCCAGGCCATTAGGTTAGCTGTCATAGTGGCGTCTTTGGGACTGTCGACAAAACGAATATGTTCCTGGCCGAATTTAACTTGGCTTTGCTTAGATATATCATCCATTTGCTTGTAACCAGCGCAATCACTGCCATCATAGTGCACACAATGCCAAATATGAATCATCATTTCCGGGTAAGCTTTTTCAAGTGCATTAATCAGTGGTGTGCTCGCGTAACTCCATGGGCAATGAGAGTCATAAATAAAATATAATTCAGGGTGCATTGCGTTGAACCTTTTTAATAATATATGGGGGGGGTGATTTTAATTAGTTTAAGCGCAATAAACAATTAGTGAATGTTGCTTTAGCTTTCTATTTTCTCTTTTGCTGTTTTTCCTTTATACCTTCAACATGAATAATCAAGGTGTCAACCGTCTCCCTTAATAAATCGAGTTCGTCGAGGCTCAGATCATTTAACTGTTCGAGGTTGTACTCTATCGTATCAATTATCTTTTTATGAGGTCGTTGCATTGGCCTCATAAAATAGGTTGTAACCGTTGCTACAATAGTACCAAAGAACAACATTGAACCAATAACTATCCACAAACCACCGACTAAGCGCGCAATATCAGATGTCGGAGCATCTGCTATTCCAGCTGTGGAAAATGCAGCGACTCCCCAATACAACGCATCCCCATACGAGTTAATATGTGCGCCTTCAACATTCTGCTCGGCAAAGTAGATACCGGCTGAGAATATCAGCCATAACACTATCAGTAGAAGCAGCATAGTGGTAAAAGGCGTGTGGACAGAAATGTCCTTAATAAATCTTTTAAATCGTGTATTCGCCTTTACTTTTTTCATCGTTTACTCCACCTCAGAAGAATTAAGAAGCCCGGATGTAACGCAATTCCTCTTTTTTTACAAAAATATCGATGCTTGCGACAAGTATAGTAGTTAATAAATTTGCAACCCAATTAACAGGCAGAGCTGACAGCACTTACTGATGAACTAAAGATCCTCTATCGGGACGATTATTAATTTTGCAACTAAAACAACGATCCTGCGGGCATTCACCTTACAACACGAACAACA
>NZ_CEZLMY010000264.1:0-3386 GCF_983033635.1 Psychromonas sp.
ATCGGGTAGAAACAGACATAAAACAGGGATATTTACGAAGGAGAATAACAAATTCCGATAAGGTTTTGTCGCAAACGGAGCATAATGAGATAAAGCATCCTGTTCAAATCAACTTTTTTTGGTAAAGGGCTTTTATTCTTTCTATAATCAGCAAACCTTTTCTTTAAAGAAACTTGGTCTCTTGGTGGTGGATAAAAAGACTTAAGTTCAAATGCTTAACTGGAACATAGTATAAATAATACGCGCTTCGGTGCTAACATAAATGGATATATTATTTTGAAGAAGATATTTGGAACACACAGCGGGGCATTTCATGCCGATGATGTTTTTGCAATTGCGGCATTGTCGATGTTGCACTCGGAGTATGAAATACACCGTTCACGTGACCCCAAAGTATGGGCGAAATGTGATTACCTCGTTGATGTCGGAGGTTACTACAATCATGATGAAAAGATATATGACCACCACTTTAAGAATGGCCCGACATACGATGATGGTTTGAAGATGTCATCCATCGGCTTAATATGGTCTCATTATGGTACAGAAATTTGTGGCTGTCCTCTTATTGCAGATAGGGTTTGTCGACGTTTGATTCGGCAGTTTGATGCAATTGATAATGGAGTGACATTAACTCATCACATTGAAGACTTTTCTGATGTGCGTGAAATATCGTTATCGGGGTCAATCTCCATGATGAACCCTCTGGATCACTCTAAAGCTGATGAAGCCTTTGGCGATGAAGTGTTACGGGCGCGTCTATTAATTCAGACTGCAATCGCACAAGCAAAGCACTGGATTGATAGTCGTGATGGATTGGAGGTTGCACTTAAAGAAGCTCTGGATGAACAACATTCATATATTATTGTTCCTGAAGATTGTAAGTGGACAGAACACCTGTTTAACAGCAAAGGAAATGAAACTATTCTATATGCAATATATCCACATGGTGAAAAGTGGTATGCCCGTGCCGTTCCATCAGCTCCTGGAGAATTCTCAAACCGTAAGGACTTCCCAAAATCCTGGGCTGGTTTGCGTGATGATGAGTTTTCAAAAGTAGCACAGATTCCCGATGGAATATTCTGTCATCATGGATTATTTATCTGTGCGACTGGTTCACTTCATTCGACTTTGAAGATAGTCGATGATGCCATTAAAGCCTAAACTGACAAAGCCTCAATAAATGTTTGTGTTCGGTAAGCAGTGTTCAGTAATCGGTTACAGAGTGCTGAACACTGTAGTGGCATAGTGAATTTGGCTTCCAACTTGTAGTTTGTAAGGCGCTTAGGGGGCGTTTGCGCCTTATAAATATTGTGGAAATAACTCTAAGGTAGTGGCTATTTATACTTGGCAACTACACTGTTCTTAGGAATTCGTGTCCCATAAAGTGTATAATTCATTGTACTTATCCTCGCTTTTTTTAACACCATTAGCATCTCTATATGCCAATGCTAAGAGTAAAGCGGAATAGGGACTGCTATTGAAAATTGACTCCAAAAGAGGAATGGCTATTCCATAGTTTTTTTCTTCATAATAATAATATTGAGCAATGGAAGCTGTTGCTAAAGTTGAACCAAGTCCAGACAGTGCCTTTGCCTTTTCCCAATGATTTAGGGACTTATCCCAATCTTTCTTTTCTTTAGGCACTGTAATGAGGTTATTTAAAATTCCTAATCTGAAGTGCGCGAAGCTGAGAATGTTATTGTTCACATCCTCATGATTAAGCAGATTTTCATGAAATTCTACAGATTTTTTGAAGTCACAGTTAACTATAGTGCCACCAAACTGCCCAGGCTCTCTTCGTCCTAAAAAATACATATCAGCAGCTTCTTCAATGCAGGCTAATATCCCGGCTTCTGCGCCTCTTAATACACACTTTTCTGCATCGATTTTTGCTTTATTCTTGGCGTCTTTTTTGGTTACCACTTCACCATTTTCATCTAGTGCCTCACCTGAATATTTGCCATTAAAAACCAGCTTGGCAAATTCCAATCCAGCCTCGTAATTCCCTTCCTCGGATATACTAAGTAATACCTTACCGTTTTTTTGTTTTGATAGATCTGCTATGTTCATGTTTTAATGTCCCTTATCCGATGTATATAGCGCTTTGGTTCTCTGCATAAAGACAATAGCCTATAAATGTCTATTTGTATTTTAGTATCAGCTAACTTTTAGCCTTTGGGTCAGTTACGCTGCTACTCATTTTGATTCAAGAATGACTATCGTAAGATTAGCGGGTGGTGGATTAGTTATTCATTCACCATGTGAAATTGACGAGAAAACAAAAATGAGATAAATGATTTAGGAAAAGTGGAGTGCATAATTGCACTAGGGTCATATCACTATTTTTATGTTTTTTCGGCGCAAAGAGCGTTCCCTTGTGCAAAAACCTATATTTGTCCTGGAATAGAGAGCAAAGTACCTCAGATGAATTTTGATGGCTTTCTTTCAGATATCCCCCATGATCAATTAGAGAATGATTTTGAACAAGTTCTTATTCGTGGCAACAGGTTTATATGGGAAGTAACCTTCTTTCATAAGAGCACTAACACACTAATTTTGGTAGACTTAATAGAAAATTTTACAGATAAAACAGACAATGTTAATTGGGTATTGAAACTCTGGTGGAAAATCATATTTAGGATGTGGGAAAATCCGAAACCGGCACCAGAATATCAGTTGGGCTGGAAAGACAAGGTAGCGGCCTCTAAGGCATTAACCAAAATACTCAGTTGGGATTTTGACAGTATAATTGTTTCCCATGAAGATCTGATAGAAACAAATGCAAAAGAAATTGCAGAAAAAGCGTGGAAGCAGTTTATCAAATTATTGCAATAGACAGTCACTCCTCAGTTTGAATTATGTTTCCTTTGCATTACAACATAATTTAAACTACTCCGTATCTACCATTGAACAAGCAGTTGGTGAAATAATTGAGTAAAAATAAAGAATCACATTTAGTTCCAGGTCGAGAATGTGGAGAATGTACAGCGTGCTGCGTTGTTCTTCTCATTAAAGATGAAAATTTTGAAAAGCCTGCCGATCAAGCCTGCTCACATATGATAGAAAAAGGAGGTTGCAAGATTTATTCCGAAAGGCCTCCTGTATGCCAAAACTGGCATTGTGCATGGCGTTTCATGGCACAACTAGACGAAGAGTGGAGGCCTGATCGGGTAGGGATTTTGTTGCGCTCAGACGAAAATGGTATTATTTTTCAGCCCATACGTGAGCCGAAAGAAGTATTAACAAGTGAACGAGCACTAGAGTTAATTGGAGGAGGTATAGCACAAGGTATTCCACTATCTATGTCTATTCCTACCCAAAAGGGATTTCGTAGTTATAGTGTCTCCTTAAATGAACCTTTAGATGATGTCGTAAGGTCTAGAAGC
>NZ_CEZLMY010000265.1:0-1623 GCF_983033635.1 Psychromonas sp.
ATGCAACCTTACTTTCTCTTTAACTGTTACATCGCCACGGAGGCAGGCTTCGGCGTCTTTGATAGCATCCATTAAATTTGATAACTGCATACGCATCAAATTAAGCTCCTCACGCAATGTGGTCAGGGAAGCAGAAGAAAACCGCTGTTGATCTGCATCTGTAGTAATAAACTCGCTGTAATGGCCATAGGTACGCGCATTTTGATTACCAAGTGATACAGCTCGTTTCTTTGTGGGCGTATTTTTTAAAGCTTCATTGTTTGCGGGTGCATCACTTTTATTTTCGTTAACTAATTGAATTTGCGGCTTATAACTTTTTGTAAATTGCATTTCTTGTGCGCTTTTTACATTTTGCGCACAGTTAACTTTGCGCGCTGGAGACTGCGCTAAGTTCGCTCTCGGTTTAATGTATCGTCGCGCTGTATTGTAATTCAATTCCTGTTGCTTACACCACGCTTTAACAGTTATTCCAGTGCGATCACTTTCATTTATAAATCGCTGATTTAATACTTCCCAATCAATCGCCATGCGCCCTCCTAGTGATTTAAATCCCCTAAAACCGCAAATAATAAAACTCAATGAATGAACAGGTAAGAGTTAAGAAACTGCAGCTTTTGGGCAGCATAGCTGCAAAATAATAACGCTAATACTTTACTCATAAGCACTTAACTTAGTTTTATATAATTACCCTAGTTCGTTTCCACTGATTATCAAAGTAAGCTTGTTACAATAAGAGATTGGAATTGTCCTCTATGATAAATTCCTAAAATCACGCCGTACATTGCTATAACTGGCATCACGTGCTGTCACCAAATTCGCCTATCTCTGCCCTGTCTCAGCGTTTAAAATGTTGATTAAGTGAGGTTCGCCAGACAAAAGAAGCTGATAATATTTCTCTAGTGCCTCTCTTTTTGAAGTTGATGCGTAAATTTTAATATATGTTTGCTCGAACTTTCTGCGTTTATGGTTTAGCAAAAAACCACCTAATAAGATAAACAACGAACATTATCTTGTTGTGACTAAGTAATATTGGCACTACCCTTTCGCGTACCAATATGTCGAAATCATAATATGTCAAAATCAATTTGTAAGAAGCCTGAGAGCGAAAGTGACTTATTATAAACAAGCAGGGAAATGATCTGTTCCGCAAGGCAACGGATGAAAAATCCGTACTCAATGCCCTAGTTACAAGGCGTACTGTGACTTAAGGCGTAAACGTGGCGTAAATAGGCTTAATAACATCGAAATAATAGGCATAAAAGTGAGTTGTTGCTGAAGTGGATATTGGTTTGAACCGGCGTTATTTTCTGCGTGTATTAGATGCCGACAACTATTTAGTAAATAGCTTTTCAAATAACGCTTCAGATTGCTTCATGCCTTCGTCAGTTAAAACTACAGACTTACTTTTACCAACTGGGTTGCAAATCAAGCCTTTTTCAAAAAGCCGGTTGGTTACTTGCCAGTCAACTTGCTTCCAAGCTCTGCATTCATCATGAATAGTAAGGTAAAAAAGAGCTAATGCTGCCTCATCTATTTTATCTTCATCAATTTTCATGATACCTCCAAATCCAATTTTTATACTTTTAGCGTAACTCGCTTTCGCCCCCAATATAATATGAGTTG
>NZ_CEZLMY010000265.1:1633-3371 GCF_983033635.1 Psychromonas sp.
TGTTACCATCAAGAAGTTCGTGTTACATATTTTTCGGCTTTATGAGCAACAATCAACAGCAGACAATACTGCTGCCTTATTGGAACAATACGTAAAACGTTGGTTACGTTGGACATGGGCTGGATTAAGCGATACTCCCATTAATTTATTGGGTACGACTTTGTTTGCGCTTAAGCCCCCCCATGACCAGCAAGCCTGCCAGCAACAAACTAAATAGGTGCGGCTACGGCACGGCTGCGACCTTCCATCTGGCGAATGTGGCGTCTTTCAGGGACATGGCATTCGCTGCTTTGTGATAATAACCTATCAACCGAACCGCATCTTGACGCGGTATAGTGTAGTTAAACACGGCCGCTGACCTGAAATGACCTAGATTCGCCGACTTATATGGGATCACCACTACACAACGGCGCTTTATCGCACATCCTTGCGTAAGTTCCGGTGATGAGTCGAATTGATTGACGGGATCAATGTCCAGAAACACTGTGTCCAAAAGTGTCCGTGCAGCATCGCTTACTTGTGCGGCACTCGTGAAAGTGAAATCGTCAGGACCGTCACATCCGGAAAACAGCGCCGCGCAGGTACCGTCTAAAAACTCAACGTCATATAAAGTGCCACCAACATCTACATTTTTAGCGCCGACTAGTTGTCCTGCCACGATATCAAGTGTCGGCTTTGCCAGCGTGACTCGGCTAAAAATGATGAGTAATGAGAATATTGCGAATTTCCATTTTATGTTCATTCTATATCCCCTTCTTTATGTGAGTGATGCAGCCTAGTAGGGTTTACATTGATAACATAGCAAAACCCGTGCCATGCAATCCTAATCGTTAGTCAAGTAAAGTTGATCACGGATTTATATTCAGTCCAGTACTTTTTTAGCTTGATTCGGACTGATTACCTCCCTAAATAGTAGTATATAAACACCAGTACACGCACTATTCGCATGGCTATTTACCTGGTTCAATCGTCCCGGAAATAATTGCGATTTGATAGGCATTTAAAATAAGGAGATTGGTCGGCGTAAAATGTAAAATTTTCCAATAAAATTTGAGGTAATTCTTGAAGTCCCTTCTGATCACATCTCTTCTAATGACTTCTACTCCTTGAAACAATAAATTTAGCTATGTTTTGGAGTTATCTTAAGGCGCAATGTGCCCCTAAGCACCTTAGAAATGTAACTCGCAAATGCTTCCTATATAATAATATTGCTCCATTTTTACCGTTAAATATGTTCACCTATGATAAATATCTTAAATCGCTGTAACCATTACCATCATTGAGCGCATCGAACATTGGCAAAAAAAACTGTCTCGGAAATGTCACGGTATAGAAGCAAATAATAGATATTATTTCTCAACATAAAGATCAACCGGATATACGTTTCACCATTGCCAGATACCCTTTCGGCACTGATTTAAGTGCTTCTCGTAGATCTTCTAATGTTGGCAACTTAGAAATTCTGTTCACAGACTCTCGAAGCCTAATTGTGTGCATTCAACTACCCCACACTTTCAGCTTCAGGCGACAAATCAAGTCCCTGCTCAACGAGCCAGGCATGGTACTTAACCAAGTCGCGCCGCATTAAATTTTCAGCATGGGTATGAATATAGGTCTTGTCCATCTTGTTCAGCACATGGTTTAAAAGCATTTCACCCACTAAATAATCGATACCTAAATCCATCCAAGTGGTGCGCGCGAACTTACGCAAATCATGTGCACGCCATTGGCGAGCACT
>NZ_CEZLMY010000266.1:0-3342 GCF_983033635.1 Psychromonas sp.
CCCTTTGTATTTACTACCCCTAAAGGTAAGCCGCTTGATACGCATTACGTTAGCCAAAAGCTCTGGTATCCGACACTCAAAAAGGCCGGGCTCAAACGTCGTCGCCCTTATGAAACACGTCATACAGCGGCAGTGCTGCATATAGCGGCACATGAAAATCCGCTGTATATCTCGCAGATGCTTGGCCACAGTGATACGCGCTTGTTATTTGATGTCTATGCGCCTTATGTCGCGAATGCTTCACGGCGAGATGGCAGTGCATTTTCGGAGATGATGATGCAGGGAACGATGGGGTAAAGAATGGCAATTCAATGAAAAGAGCGTGTGGAAAAACGAAAAGGTAAATTAAAACCAGCGAGCCCATTGCTATTGCATTGGCATCGCTGGTTTTTTTTAATAAGGCAATGATTATAGTTTTCTAAGAAAAAACTTACGAACACTATAAAAAGAAAAGTTAATCAGCCCCAAATAAGTCACGGGTATAAACTTTATCCGCAACATCCGCTAACTCTTCCGCCATACGGTTCGACACAATCACATCAGAGATTGCTTTAAACTCTTCCAAGTCAGTTAACACTTTAGAATGGAAAAACTCGGTTTCTTTAAGCACAGGTTCAAAAATAACCACTTCAATACCTTTTGCTTTCAAGCGCTTCATGATCCCCTGAATACTTGATGCGCGGAAATTATCAGAGCCAGACTTCATAATTAAACGGTAGATACCCACACGTTGAGGATTGCGCTTAATAATCGAATCTGCAATAAAGTCTTTACGAGTGGTATTTGAATCCACAATTGCACCGATAATACTGTTCGGCACATCCGCATAATTGGCACGAAGTTGCTTAGTATCTTTTGGCAGACAATAACCACCGTAACCGAATGAAGGGTTATTATAATGCGCGCCAATACGCGGATCTAAACCCACTCCTTCAATAATTTGACGGGTATTCAAACCATGTGATTCGGCATAAGTATCTAATTCATTAAAATAAGCGACGCGCATTGCAAGGTAGGTATTAGAAAACAACTTAACCGCTTCCGCTTCGGTTGAATCAGTAAACAGCACTTCGATATCTTCTTTTATCGCGCCCTGAACTAAAAGCTCTGCAAAAGTTTCTGCACGTTGTGAACGTTCACCAACAATAATACGAGAAGGATGCAAGTTGTCATATAAAGCGCTACCTTCACGTAAAAATTCAGGCGAGAATAGCAAGTTATCACAACCTAATTCTTGTTTAATGCGTTGCGTATAACCCACAGGTACGGTGGATTTAATCACCATCACCGCTTGCGGATTAATCGCCATCACCTCTTTAATCACAGCTTCCACAGAAGAGGTATTAAAGTAGTTGGTTTCAACATCATAATCTGTTGGCGTGGCAATAATCACAAACTCGGCATCTTGATAAGCCAGCTGTTTATCGAGCGTTGCAGTGAAATTAAGATCTCTGTTTTTTAAAAACTCTTCAATTTCCGTATCTGCAATGGGTGATTGTTTATTATTTAGAAGGGTAATTTTTTCTGCAATAATATCAACCGCAATCACTTCATTGTGTTGCGCTAAAAGCATTGCGTTTGATAGGCCGACATAGCCTGTACCTGCGATAGCAATTTTCATTTAATCAATCCAAATTTATATATTGTAAAATTCTTTATACCAAGACACTAATTTAGCAACACCTTCAGCGACACCCACTTGCGGTTTATAACCCGTTGCAGCAAACAAATCTTGCGTATCTGCGTAAGTTTGGTAAACATCACCCGCTTGCATACCGCGAAAGTTCTTTTTAGCTTCAATGCCGAGTTCAGTTTCAATCGCCTTAATGAATTCCATTAAATTAATTGGGCTGCCATGGCCAATGTTATACACACTATAAGGGGCAGAGCTTGATGCTGGAGTCCCTTCTTCAACAGTCCATTTATCATCACGAGCAGGCACAACGTCAGCTATTCTAATCACACCTTCAACAATGTCATCGATGTAAGTAAAATCTCGCCACATATCACCGTTGTTATTTATATCGATTGTTTCACCGGCCAAAATCTTTTTAGTAAAGATAAACGGCGCCATATCAGGACGCCCCCAAGGGCCATATACCGTAAAGAAACGCAGTCCTGTCGTTGGCATATTGTACAAATGCGAATAAGAATGTGCCATTAGCTCATTAGACTTTTTAGTCGCAGCATAAAGCGAGATAGGGTGATCAACGGAATCAGAGGTAGAAAAAGGTACTTTGTTGTTAAGACCATAAACAGAGCTTGATGAAGCATAAATTAAATGCTTCACCTTAGTATTACGGCAGCCTTCAAGAACATTGAGATGGCCAATTAAATTTGAATCAGCATAAGCCATCGGGTTTTCAATAGAATAACGAACCCCTGCTTGAGCGCCTAAATGCACAACGCGATCGAACTGATGCTCAACAAATAAAGCGGCCATCGCCTCTCTGTCTGCTAAATCCATTTTTATAAATTGGAAACTCGCATGCTCAGCACGCTTTAAACGCGCATCTTTTAAATTAACATCATAATAATCATTAATATTATCAATGCCGATAACCATATGACCTTGCAGACAAAGCCTTTCGATAACACAAGCACCAATAAAACCCGCTGCGCCTGTTACTAGATATTTCATTGCATCTATTCCTTTATTCTAATTTATGCTTCAGATAGACAGTTTTTAACTGCATCAAGATATTTTTGGATAACAATTTGTTCATCAAATTCATTTTGTATTTTAATTCGGCTTTTTTTGCCCATCTCTAAACGTTGTTCATGAGTCATATTGATGATAATTTCTAATTTTTCAGTCAGGCTTTCACTTGAGCGTGGCTCACAAAGATAACCATTAATCCCGTCATCGACGGTTTCACGACAACCTACATTATCAGTTGTTACGATAGGTTTCCCCATTGCACCAGCCTCCAATAATGACTTAGGGACACCCTCTCTATAATACGAGGGTAATACCATACAGTCTACTTTTGCTATTTCCTGCTCGACATTATCTGATACACCAATATAGTTGATAATACCCTCCTCGACCCATAAATTCATATCGGATGTTGAGACAGCAGAGGGGTTGTTAACATCCAGAAAACCTAAAAAAAAGGGATACTGCTACGCTATCGGGTACACTTATCTAATCCTTCAAATCCCTTTATTAACAGTTGCTTAACGATGGCCAAAATTTGAATGAGACATAGCACTCCGTAAAAAACAGCAAACGAGACACTTACAGCCCAAGAAAAGCAGCCAATAAAACCCTATATTTGGACAGCTTTAATTAAAAACAAAGCCTCTATACTATTATTATCCCCTCTCCATCATTACAAT
>NZ_CEZLMY010000267.1:0-3328 GCF_983033635.1 Psychromonas sp.
CAAAAAAGCGCAGTTTAGTCGTTTAAATGAGCATTTTTCAACGCGGAAATAAGCTGAAATGGCGACGACCTGAGTAAGTTAAAGCAATTAACATCACAAAGCTGACATCATGTCGTTAAGCAGCAGATGAAGTACAATGCTAATTACATAACCTAGCGCAATCACTGGCATCCATTTAAGATGACCGAAGAAGGTATATTTACCATGTGCAGCGCCCATTAATGCGACACCAGCCGCCGAACCAATCGATAGTAAACTACCGCCGACTCCAGCTGTTAAGGTGACCAATAACCAGTTAGCCAATGACATTTCAGGCTGCATCGTTAATACCGCATACATCACCGGAATATTATCAACAATAGCGGATAAAACCCCAACCATAATATTGGCCCAGACCGGGTTCCACTGGGTATACATAACCTCAGAGACTAAGCCTAAATAACCAAACAAACTTAAGGCCCCTACGCACATTACGACACCATAAAAGAATAATAGCGTATCCCACTCTGAATCGGAGATACGTTTAAAGACATCAAAAGGAACTACGGAGCCAATTCGTTTAAGTGCCGCTTCATCGTTATTGGCTAATGCTTTCTTGGTTTTTTTAGCCAATGAACTCGGTAATGTACAGCGTAAAAAATAACCAAAGAATTGTAAATAAGCCAGTCCCATCATCATTCCAATTACAGGAGGGAAATGCACAAAAGCATGAAAACCAACCGCTGTCGCGATCGTTAATAAAAACAGCAGAACAATACGTCGTGCACCCCGTTTTAATTCAACATATTCATTTAAGGTATCGGGTTGAGTTTTCGGCACAAAGCGTGACATGATTAATGCCGGTATTAAATAATTAGCCAAAGAAGGAATAAATAAAGTTAAGAATCCAGTAAATGATACCAGCCCGGCTTGCCAGACCATCAAGGTGGTAATATCGCCAAACGGGCTAAATGCGCCGCCCGCATTTGCTGCTACCACAATATTTACACACGCGAGGTTAATAAATTTACTATTTTCCCCTGCAACTTTTATAACAATGGCGCACATTAATAATGCGGTCGTTAAGTTATCCGCAATAGGTGAAATAAAGAAAGATAAGATACCCGTTAGCCAAAAAAGAGAGCGGTAGTTAAACCCTTTACTTACCATCCATGCCTGTAATGCATCAAATAAGCGACGCTCTTCCATTGCATTTATATAAGTCATCGCGACTAATAAAAATAAAAGTAACTTAGAATATTCGAGTAAATTATGCTCTAAAGCACTTTTAGCAATTTCTATCTGTTCGGGTTGATCTAATACAAAGCCAATCAATAACCAAATTATACCAGCGGCTAATAATACTGGTTTTGATTTACGCAGATGTAAAAACTCTTCGTTCATCACCAAACAGTATGCAAGAGTAAAAATAATTAAGGATACATAACCGATAGTTGAGTGAGTTAAGTCTAATGAAGGCACTGCAGCAAATGCAGGCATAGTAGCAAATATTCCTAAACTGGCTAGTATAACCTGTTGTATTTTCATACGAATATCAGCTCCTGTGAAAGTGGTTACGATAAGAATAGTATATTCAAATATGTTTGTAGTGACCGGCTGATATTGACCAGTTATTTATTTCAATAACTTGAGTTATATCCTTATATCTGAACTAATCTGGCTGTAGAGAATATTTACTTATGCCTGGAATAGGGCAGATATCGCCTTATAATATTTTTATTTGCGCACTGAAAGTTGGTTATTTTACACCTTCGCTATTGCTGTGTATGGCAAGGTTGCTTAAGCAGTTGTTGTAGGCTATAGCTTTTATATGCGAAATCAAAAATGGCTACATTTGCTGAGCTTACGCTGCCCAAAGCGAGGTAATATCCCATGAACGAACCATCCTGCTTCGTCACTCTTCTGACTATAGAACTGCTGATCCCTTATGCTCATTCGCTTAAAGAGAAGCGGCGAGAGGTACGGGGACTAAAGGATCGCATCCGCAGTAAGTTCAACGCCTCTGTGGCTGAGGTAGGATATCAGGATAAATGGCAAAGGGCCGTCCTGGCTGTCTGCCTTGTGGGTAGTGAAAAGAGTAAGTTGATGTCCAATACAGCTAGGATTCGTAATATTTGCGAAGAGACCACCGATATCGTGATCACAGCCATCGATCAGGAATGGCTGTAATTCAACCGTTTTTAATCTGCTTAATTGTAAGAGGCATTAAATGCTAAGCGCATTACCCTCAAACTTTTTAAGTGTCTATTAATAAACAACAAAGCAGTGAAACACGTGCAAGTTATCACTTAGAAAATAAAACCTGAGAAACTTGAATAGCTGCTTGACCAAAGCTCACTTATGGGTGAGTCTGTCAGATTCGTTCCAATTTTCACAGGGTCTATTTATGAAACAAAAGCTTCTTACTGCGCTTTCGTACTTACCGGAATCACTACAAAGTGATCTATCGCCGATTATCAGCCAGAGCAATTTTAACGGTGTAATTAAAGCTAGCGACGTCGACTTATTACAACAGCACTCAGCACTTGCAATGCCTGAGTTACTGCTGAGTTTATTACCACTAGCTGCCGCTTACTCTGTTGCTCCTATCTCTGACTTTAATGTAGGTGCAATTGCACGTGGTGTTTCTGGTAATTTATATTTCGGTGCCAATTACGAATTCACTAACCAGGCATTATTTAACAGTGTTCATGCAGAACAAGCTGCTATTAACAATGTATTCAGCCATCAGGAATCCGGCATTATAGATATCACTATCACTGCTAGCCCCTGTGGTCACTGTCGCCAATTTATGAATGAATTAAGTTGTGCAGATCAGCTGACAGTAAATTTAGCAGCCAGTGGCAGCAAGTCGTTATCTACATTATTACCGGATTCATTTGGACCTAGTGACCTTGGTGTAACGGCGCCGCTACTTGTAGCTTCGACTGCAACATTAACATTGCCGCAAACAGACAATTCTGTATTAGCCGAAGTCGCATTAGGCGCGGCAAACAGCAGTTATGCACCTTATAGTCATTGCCATGCAGGTATTGCTTTGCAGACCAGGGACGGCGTTATCATTAGCGGGCGTTACATTGAAAATGCTGCGTTTAATCCGTCGTTATCACCGTTACAGTCAGCTTTGATTAACTTGAATTTAGCGGGTTTTGCTGTGAGTGAAATAAGCAATGTGATATTAGTTGAAAAGGCCGATACGAAAATGAGTCATGCTCAAGCAACGCAAACTCTGCTCGCTGATATTAATATCGACAGTTATCAACTGTTGCTGGCGATATAAAATTTAGAATGAGATAAGTAATTAAGATTAAACGCTTATCTCATTAAT
>NZ_CEZLMY010000268.1:0-3264 GCF_983033635.1 Psychromonas sp.
TAGTAAAGGTTCTATGGATAAAAAATATCCTCTTGAACAAATTTATATTTAGGTTCTTAATAGACAATACGTATTGTTCATATAAAGATGCATAAATCTTAAGATTATTAATTACAACAAGACCTTCCTTTAACAGCTTAATAGTGTGAAAACTGAACCATTATTCGTATCCCCCCTGCTAAATAAGCAAAGCAGCTTATAGCGAAATTAACAAACATAAACAGTTAGACCAGGTTTGCGGCTCTTGAGGGAGAGTGTTGTTAATTATTGGGGGGGAATTTATTGGAATTTAAAATAGTTACAAAAAAAGCCTCAAATGAGGCTTTAAAGGTCAGTGCTTTGTCAAACAAGTTAAAAACTAAATGATACGCCTGCTAACCAGCCTTGCTGAACGATATCATAGACATAATCGTTTTTGTCATAGTTCACATCAAAATAACGGTATCCTACAGCTGCGCTGATATTATCTGTAAATTGATAGCCAATATTGGCATTAAATTCATAATAAAGTTTTGAACCTAAACCAAAACCGCCAATACCTGCTCCGCCTTCAACAAAAAATTGACTATTGGCAATCATCGAGCGCCCTTTAATACCTAAAGCAGGATCAACCCATTGTTTAGTTTCAGCAAAACGAGCTGTATCGGGTAGAGCCTCGTGATTAAATGTAAAATCTAAGGCAACATTGGTTTTCCAGTAACGCGCGCCTACTAACAGATCTAATTGTGCTTGTTGGTTATTAAACACTTGATAATCATAGGCCAGCGTAAACACGGTCGTTTTTGATGTTGAATCAAGGCTTCCAATCGGATTGGAACCCTCATTAGTACGAATGTCGGTATACATCAGATCCGTATAAATACCATGTTGTCCCTTTTGCGCAGTGGCCTGAATCATCCCGCCAAATTTCAAATCATTTAATAACGAGTGACTTGATATTTCAGTTTCTGGGTCAACTCCTAGTGCCGAAGTTGTTGAACCTGAGATACCTGCAGCCCAAAGATAGGGAGAAACAGTAAACTGCCAGTTATCATCAGCCATAACATGAGTTGTTATTAGTGTTGTAGATAATATAGCGATGCTCAATGCTGCTTTTTTCATAATGATCTCGACTTAATAATAATTCTTGATTGATAGTTAGTTATTTAATGCAGCTAGTATTTATTATTTCGAGCAAGGCCGCGACGTATAGGAGATATTCATATTTGATAGAACGAAGCGGGGCAACGCACATAGTTAATAAATTCACTGTGATAAGCTTCCCCTAATGCTTCCCTTTCATAAGGAAAAAATATGCAAGAGCCGTTAAATGGAATCAATCTTAATCTATTCATGATATTAAAAGCTCTGGTGAAAACCCAAAACACTTCGCAAGCTGCTGAGTTATTAGGTTTATCACAACCAAGTGTGAGCCGGGGGTTAGAAAAATTAAGAGAGCAGTTTGGTGAGCAACTATTCATTCGTAAGGCACACGGTGTTCAGGCTTCTGAAATGGCTGTTCAACTCGCAGAAGCAACCGAACAAATGCTGCTGCCTATTAACCGTGTATTAAGAGATTATCAAGAATTTGATCCAAAAACCTATCATGGAGAGCTTTCTATTGTTGCTTCTAACTTTGTACTAAACCTATTTGGAGGAGAGCTTTTCAATCACTTAAAAAAAACATTTCCAGCTGCCAAATTAAGTATCACTTACTGGACTGATTACACCATCAAAGAGATGCTCAACGGTCAATATGATTACTGTATTCGTTTACAAGAAGAGCCACTGCCGCAGGATATTTTTTGCCAAAAAATACATAGTTGTAATAATGTAATTATTGCCAGAAAAGAGCATCCTGTTTTATCGAAAAGTTCAAAATGGCAGGACATTCATGAGTTAGCACTTATTAATGCTCAACCTCATCTAAATAGTAGTAAATCAATTTTAGAAAACAATTATTCAACACTGGGTTACCAAGCGAATATTCAGCTGACAACCAACAACATTATGGTCGCTAATGAATATTTAAAAAGTTCAGATGCTATGATGTATGCCCCGCAGCCGATTATCAAGTTGTTAAGCGACCTGCAGCAGTACCCGCTGCCGCCGCTAGATGTAAGCCGCCAGCAAACCCATTTTGTGGGTGGTTATTTACAAACACGCCGCAACTACCCTATGTATAAGTTGTTACATAAACAGATTAAAAAAATGTTCAGCCAGCTATAACCGTCTCATTCATCACAGTGCCATTCGGATCAGGTCTTTAGTTTTGAATTTTCAGAAAAGTAGATAAAAGACACTGGGTCAAGATTAAAGAGCTGGCCCTCAAAATCCTGTTTGAGCAGGTGAAATGGGCTGTTAATGAGTTAAAAGAGAAAACGAGGGCAGAGTAAAATAAGTTGGTAATTTTACTCTGCCCCATTTGTTTAATTATTATTGCTTGATGATGCCGCCAACACGCCATGTTTGGTCAAACCATGCTTGCTTAGGACCATACAAGCGGAAGATAGTGGACCAAGATTTACCTTTTAATGTTTTAACATAGTTACTTTCTTTTACACCTTCAGGCTGCGATGGGGAAAAGTGGATTGTATAGGATCCGTCTTTATTGGGTTGAACATCAAAACCAATCACCCCTGATTTCTCTCCATTTACAATCATTGAGCGAGTTTGCACGTCGTAGGCACAGCACTAGATAATCAAGGAGTGTCTGTGCACCGAGAACAGTTCAACCATTCTCAAAAATACCCACAATCGCTAATTTCCCGAAAGTGAGCCAGATAAATTAAATTGCAACACGATATTAGAGTAAATAATCTATCTCGCTTTGTGCCCCTTTCCGTCTTAGGAAGCTAACAAAATGCCCCTATGACGACTTAGAAACTACACTTTGAGGCTAAAATCAGCGGACCATAACACTCCTGCAACTCTATAAGCATCCTGCGTTTTCCGTAGGTTGCATCCATATCATAATGCACTTGTTTCATCGCCGCTTCTAGCTTCACTTTTTCAGTATTGATAGCTTTGAGCTTCGCGCGATAATAAAACGTACTTGCAGGAAGCGATAAACAGCGACATATCTGCTGAACCTTATTTCCAGCCTTCTTCAGCTTTAACGCAATTTGTTGCCGTTGTTCATTTCCATAGCGAAGAAGGCTGACGCTTTTTTTAGTAATAGGTTATCGCTTTGTAATTGTTTAACTTGCTTTTCAAGCTCTTGAATACGAATTTGCTCTGATGTTAATGCACTCGCTTTAGGTGTTGCACCTTGCTGTTCAGATT
>NZ_CEZLMY010000269.1:0-3254 GCF_983033635.1 Psychromonas sp.
ACTTTCAGTTGGCCGGTTATGTTCGATATAGTTTTCCGCTTCCAAGCTCATAAAGTAGTGCACGGAATCATCGTTGCCCCAGTCGTAAACCAGATTGATCATGGCGATAAATACCAGCATCACGATTGCAACCAGCAGAATGATCTGCAGTGAGATATAACGGCTAATACTGCGCGGCAACATTATGCCTGCTCCTCTGGTGCGGCGATCATCACTCCCCGGCCGCGAACAGTGGTGATAAGAGGGCTAAGCTTTTGGGGTTCGACCACTTTACGTAATCGATAAATCAGCATCTTCAGCGCGTCTTGGGATGGCGCTTCACCGCCCCAGACATGGTTTTCAATATCGACTTTTGCCACTACTGACGGGCTGCGTTTGACGAGAATTTCCAGCAATCGCCATTCGGCGGCGCTTAGAATCAGCTGCTGACCTGCTCGGTATGCCTGCTGCGCGGTCAGATCGAGCTCCAAGTCGGCAATGTTAATTTTATTTGCAGGCGGGTGGGCTCGATGTGCCAGGATTTTGATCCGTGCGGTTAGCTCGGCCAGCTCAAAAGGTTTAACTAAATAATCATCTGCGCCTTTTTCAAAGCCTGTAAGCTTGTCCTCCAGCTTGCTCCTAGCGGTGAGCAGCATGCAGGGCGTGTGATTGCCGCTGCAGCGGAGTTTATCCAGGAAGCTAAAGCCATCCATTTTCGGCATCATCACATCAGAGACAATTACTTGGTAGGAATTCTCTTCAAGGAGATTAAGGGCCATGGAGCCGTTATAGGCGATATCACACTCAATGGATTCGGCTTCTAGGTATTCAATAACCAGTTCAGCCAAGTCCATATTATCTTCGACAAGCAGTATCTGCATTCAACGGCTCCTTTTGAATTAAAACAGTGGTTGATCATTGGTGACACAGTGTATACCGCCTCCCGCTTCAGCAATAATAGAGGCGTCGATCAGGTACACATTTCTATCGGGATAGAAAGACTCGAGCCGGGCCTGCAGCGCCTTATTGTCTTCATCATATTCATCGGCCATGGCAATGATAAAGCCGTTTCCTACCAGCCAGTTAGGATTACCGTCATAACGCAGTACCTTGAGCCCGGCAGCTTGTACATCGGTAACTAATTGATCGTCTGTCGTACTGTCATCAAGAACAGTGACGACTAATGTATTGCTATTGATGAATCGTGCGGTGCCGTCAATGTGGCCGGTTGTACCGTCTTCCGGGTAATGACCATAAGCCCAGACAATGGTATGTACCCCGAGCTTTTCTTTTAAGATTGCTTCATGCTCTTGCTGCGTCATGCCTGGGTTACGCTGATCCTGGCAATCCCAGTTGATCACTAGAAAGCCATCGCCATTCACCTCTACATTACCTTTCTCCAGTATGTAGTCAAGATATTGTTTAGACTCGACATTTAGCTGCTTGGCAACATAGTCCGGGATGAGATTATCATTGCTGTAGCTAACGTTGCCGCCAAAGTTGCCGCCCCAGGCGTCAAAGCTCCAGTTTTGAATCCAGGTTTTCTTACCGTCGGTGACATAAATAGGCCCGTTGTCACGCATCCAGGCGTTGTCGAATGGCACTACATGCCACTGAATGTTCTTATCAGCGACATCGAGTTCGCTTAATAACTCCTGAGCCTGACTTTTTTCCTGCTCGTTACGAGTAAGCATGTGCACTGGCTGATATTGCTGCACGACTGAAACGATCCTGGCGAATGCCGGACGCATACTCGCTTCCCACTGATCAGGATACTGCATCCAGACTGCGGCTTGGGGTTCCCATTCAGCTGGAACACGCACGTTAGTTGTGTCGGTTGGGGTTATTGTTGATGGCGACTCCGTTGAGGTTATTGTTGATGTTGAGTCGGGAGAGCATGCCGCCAAAGCTGCCGAAGCACTCAAAATAACGATATTTTGTAGATAGCGAGAAGAACTGAACATAAGCCTTTCCTTTTGTTTGTGTTTGCACCGAATTGACAGAGCTAGTTTAAGAAAGGTTGGGTAACGGGAAGGTAACGTGCTGCGATATCAAGCGAAACTAATCATGGAATCCTGCATAATCCTCATGAGTGTAACTGCATAATTTCTAGTTAGAGGTATTATTCAATGCAGCTAATGGGGGTAAAAAAGGCTTGCCTGTCCCGCCTTTTCTTTGCCTTTTCTGTTGGCTTGGTGGATTTATGATAAACCCAAAGTTTTTTGTATAAAAAAGCAAAACGCAAGACCTTCGCCATTTATGACTTCATCCCAACTTGTTTTTTCATAACTTGGTTATTTTTTAATGATAATGTGATGGTGTGTAATATTTTTTTTAACCATGTGGTATATGCTTTTACGCTTAATTTCATGATTTTAAATAAAAATAAGGTTTGGATATCCAGCCTTCTTTTCTAATGTTTTATAGATAATTTCTCAATTTATTTAAGAATCAAATGGAGTAGACCAGCCAATGAAACTATCTCAAGTTCTATCAAGCATCAATCAAGTAGAAAAATCCAAATTTATTTCTTGTTTAGATAAGTTGTGCTCTGCCGCTACGCATCATGATAAACAATTAGCCTCGTCTGTTAGTAAAATCGATGGGCAAATAAAAAATGCGTCCGGTAGTGAAATTACAGCACTATTTTCATTAGTATCCTCCTATTTCAAAGATGAGGTCAAAGAGCAAATTGCAATGTCAGGCGCTCAAATCGGCCTGCTAATAAATATACTAACGAGAGATGGCAACAGCATCGCCAGGACTTCTTGGATTGAAGCTCTATATAACAAAGAGTGGAATGTACTTAAAAATGAATCTAGAGAGCTTCAAAATGAAATTGATTTAGGTAAAAACTTAGATGATTTTAATAGGGGGGCTCTTTTAGGTATTTACCAAGACTGTTTAACTGTCGCTTTTAAAAATGATGAAAAGACCAATCGAGAAGCTAAGATTACAGATGATGAAAGAAGTATTTTAAATACATTAGCTGATAGGTTAAATATCTCGATGGATGAAGCCTCTGCTATTGAACACTTAATAGATCCTATTCCGCAAAATAACGCTTTAGATGCGCTGAATGCACTCCGAGAAATGGGGGTGTTATTTATTAATAGAAAGCGCTCTGAAGTATTGGTTGCAGATGAAGTTGTTGCAATCTTGAATGAGATCCAGGGAAAGGAATTAGCAGATAAACATACACTTCGTATTCTTCGTTGCCTAAGTGATGCTGAGCTTTCAAATATATTAAAGCATTATGGTAAGAAGGTAAGGGG
>NZ_CEZLMY010000270.1:0-3196 GCF_983033635.1 Psychromonas sp.
ATCCTGACGATCGTCAAGTAACGCTTCATCGGTGATTGTACCCGGGGTGATAATGCGCACAATTTTTCGCTCAACAGGTCCTTTTGAGGTAGCCGGATCACCAATTTGCTCACAAATTGCAATCGATTCTCCCATCTCAATCAATTTTGCTAAATAACCCTCTACACTATGGTAAGGCACGCCGGCCATTGGAATGGCATTTCCTCCCGTTTTACCACGTTGTGTTAGGGATATTCCAAGTAGCTGTGAAGCTTTACGCGCATCATCAAAAAACAGTTCATAAAAATCACCCATACGGTAAAACAGTAGGGTGTCGGGTACTTCGCTTTTGATGGTTAAAAATTGTTGCATCATTGGCGTATGTAGTTTTAACTCTTGCGCTGTTGGCTTCATAACGAATACACTTAATCAAAATATTAAAGGTGGAAAAATTTATGTTCACTGAAAAAACCGTTCAAGAATTAGCGCAAGTCTTAGGTGAAAAACTAACGAAAGCGGGGCTGGTTGTTGCAACTGCCGAATCCTGTACGGGTGGAGGAGTAGCATACGCTATTACTGAAATTTCTGGAAGTTCGCAGTGGTTTGATCGTAGCTTTGTTACCTATAGTAATGATGCCAAAACTCAGATGCTTGCTGTTGACAAAGAAGTTATTGAACAATTTGGTGCGGTCTCTGAGCCTGTTGCAGGGCAGATGGCGATTGGTGCTGTAAAAAATTCAGATGCTGATATTGCTGTGGCCATCAGTGGCATTGCAGGACCCGAAGGCGGTACACTTGAAAAACCTGTTGGGACTGTTTGTATCTCTTGGTATAACGCGCATTCAGGCAGTAAAACAGCGAGTTATCTATTTGTTGGTGATCGCTCAGATGTGCGCACTCAAGCGATACGCCTTGCGCTGCTTGGATTGATTGAAATTATTTAAAATAAAAACAGAAAAAAACTTGATACTGTGCAAATCAACAGTATACTGTTTGTGTATACAGTATGTAATAAATTTTATTTGGAGAGAACATGAGTCAGGATAAAAACAAAGATAAAGCATTAGCTGCGGCACTTGGTCAAATTGAAAAACAATTTGGTAAAGGCTCTATCATGCGTTTGGGTGACGCTTCTGCTTCGATGCTGGAAATTGAATCTGTTTCAACTGGCTCACTCAGTTTGGATGTTGCGCTGGGCATAGGTGGTTTGCCATTTGGCCGTGTTGTTGAAATTTACGGTCCGGAAAGTTCCGGTAAAACAACCTTAACATTACAAGTTATTGCTGAAGCACAAAAGATGGGTAAAACCTGTGCCTTTATTGATGCCGAGCATGCACTTGATCCTCTCTATGCTAAAAAATTAGGTGTTGATACGGATAACTTACTTATTTCGCAGCCTGATACAGGCGAACAAGCGTTAGAGATTTGTGACATGCTCGTACGCTCTGGTGCGGTTAATGTGGTAATTATTGACTCGGTTGCCGCATTAACACCAAAAGCAGAGATTGAAGGCGATATGGGTGACTCGCATATGGGGCTGCAAGCGCGTTTAATGTCACAAGCCCTGCGTAAATTAACGGGTAATATCAAACAAACTAACTGTTTAGTTATTTTTATTAACCAAATTCGTATGAAAATCGGGGTGATGTTTGGTAATCCAGAAACAACAACGGGTGGTAATGCGCTCAAATTCTACGCTTCTGTTCGTTTAGATATTCGCCGCATCGGTGCGATTAAAAATGGCGATGAAATTGTTGGTAATGAAACGCGTGTTAAAGTAGTTAAAAATAAAGTTTCACCACCGTTTAAACAAGCTGAATTCCAAATCCTTTATGGTGAAGGTATTAACCACTTTGGTGAGTTAATCGATCTTGGTGTGAAGCAGGATTTCGTTGAAAAAGCGGGTTCATGGTACTCATACAATGGCGCAAAAATTGGTCAGGGTAAGAGCAATGCAAGCAAGTATCTGCAAGAGAACCCGGCATTAGCAGAAGAGCTAGAAGCTAAAATTCGCGAATCTTTATTGCCTAAAGATGAGCCTGTAGAAGAAAAAACGGTAGCTGCAGAAGTCTAAAATAAACTCTCGTTTATTAACAAGGCGTGAATATTCACGCCTTGAACATTTTAAAAAGCATAAGAAATAGCAGCAATATTTAGCAACTGGTTATTTACAATCACATCAACATCCACTTCAAAAACAGAAAAAACAACATACCCAAGCCGATGGTTTTTAGCAGACTCTTGCTGACTAAAGCTACCGCTAATGAAAATAGCGCTGCAATCAGATAAACATTAGTTAAGCTAAAATCTAAGCTACCTTGAGGCATAGTCACTGAGGGCACTATGATTGCGGTGAGCACGGCCGGGGGGACAAATTTTAATGCTTTTTCCATCCAGTTTGGAAAAGAGAGTTTGCCAGCAAAGGCAAACATCACAAAACGAATAGCAAAAGTAACAACAAACATGCCGAAAATAAGATAAAACTCATTCATAAGAAAGCTCCTTTTTAGAAAGTTGTATTATTGTTAATCCAACCGCTACGCCGATAGTCGCACTGATAATTAATCCCAGCTTATTAGGCAGAGGAGCGAAAACAACAGAGCTTAAACCTGCACTGATAATCGCAGAAATCATTGCTTTACTATTCATGTAGGGCACAACCATACCGATAAAAGTAACCGACATCGCAAACTCTAATCCCCAACTACTCATATCCGGAATCAGATTACCAAGTAAAAGACCAACAATAGTGAAACTGACCCAGGTGCAATAAAAAGTAAGCATTGACCCCAGATAAAAGTAGTGTGCTTGAGAATGATCTTTTTGCTGATAACGCTGACTCATATTTGCAAAAGTTTCATCGGTGAGACCGAATGCAAGCAGCGCCCGTAAAGATAACGGCAGGTGCTTAACATACTCAACAAGTGCGGTTGCATAAAGCAGATGACGTAAATTAACCACAAATGTGGTGAGAATAATAATCTCTAATGGTGCTTGTACTGCAATTAAAGCCAGCACAATAAACTGCGCTGAACCTGCAAACACAATAACTGACATGGCGACCGTTGCGAGCGCGGATAGGCCACTGTTTGGCGCTAGCGTGCCGAATAATATGGCAAACGGAATTGCCCCGATAATTAATGGTAATGAAGCTTTCGCTCCACCGAGAAACTCCGATTTTTTGATTGCAGTAAACATCTTATTTATGCCTTTGTAA
>NZ_CEZLMY010000271.1:0-3157 GCF_983033635.1 Psychromonas sp.
AGGCCCGGTAACGGGGTCAGAGTTAACAGTATATTGTCGTAAAAATGGTTATTATCCGGAGCAGATTAAAGCCTGGAAAGATGAATTTGTACAAGGTGTAAAAACCAAAAAAGTAAGCAATAAAGCCTGTATTAAAGAAACTCAGGCAGATGAAAAAGAAATTAAATCTCTAAAAAAAGAACTGAGACGTAAGGAAAAAGCACTCGCTGAAACCGCCGCTTTATTGGTGTTAAGAAAAAAGTTCAATGCTCTCTACGGTCTAGAAGAAGAGGAGAGCTAATGCCATTACTTGAGCGTAGGAAGTTAATTTCACTGATTAATAATGCTTTTACAGCAGGAGCAAGAAAGAAGCTTGCTTGTCATGAAGTTGGCCTAAGTCTTAGAACTTACCGCCGTTGGACAACAAACGGTGCAATGATGGTTGGGGACAAGCGTCCAGAAGCAGATAAACCGGAGCCTAAGAATAAATTGACTCAGGCTGAACGGGAATCGATTATGGATGTTTGTAGTAGAGCTAAATATGCAAGTTTACCCCCGTTGCAAATTGTTCCATCACTGTTAGATGATGGTGTGTATATTGCCTCGGTATCAACGTTTTATAGAACGCTAAAACAGGTTGGTCAGTTAGCTCATAAAGGACGCAGTAGAGTCCGTAAAAAAGTTGGTAAACCAACGACTTACACGGCCAGTAAAGCGAATGAAGTTTGGTCGTGGGATATAACTTATTGCAACTCAAAAGTACGTGGTGAATATTATTATCTGTATATGATCGAAGATATTTATAGTCGAAAAATAGTCGGTTATGAGGTGCATGAAAATGAGTGCGGAATCAAAGCGGGTGAGCTGCTTGAACGAACATGTTGGCGTGAAAAAACGGGCCGTTCGCCGTTAGTTTTACACTCTGATAATGGAGCACCAATGAAAGCAGTTACGATGAAAGTTAAAATGGAAGGGCTTGGCGTTACTCCATCATATAACAGACCGAGAGTGAGTAATGATAATCCATTTTCTGAATCTACATTTAGGACACTAAAATACAGGCCTGATTGGCCATCTCATGGGTTTAATGACTTAAGTGAAGTGCGAGATTGGGTTCAGGGCTTTGTAAATTGGTACAACACTGAGCATAAGCACAGCCGAATCAAGTTCGCTACACCTAGCGAACGGCACGATGGTTTAGATACAGAAGTCTTAAAGAAAAGAACAAGGATATTGCTAGATGCTCGGGCTGAAAATCCATTGCGTTGGTCTGGAGATATTCAAGATTGTAACGCGATTGGAGCTGTGACATTAAATCCAGATAAGCCGATAAAAGAAGCTGCATAAAAATTAGCTAATGTGTGCCAACTGTCTTGAAAAACACCGATAGCTTGGTCCCTTTATTAACATGGTAAAAGGTTTGACTGTCCAGCTTTATTTCCGACATAAAAAAATAACAGCACGTTCAAGGAGTGGGTTGTAAACGAGATAGCGAGGATCAAGAAGCACAAGAAGAAGTTCAGTGACCTGGATGTGATGTACCTGGTGAAGAAAGTGACAGCGAAACGTCACAAGGCCACAATGGAACCGGGCATGGGGCGACGGTACAGGAACGAAACTAATAAAAAGTATGGTAACATTCTGTGCTCAGAATGCGGGAAACCCCTGAAGTCAGGAAGGAAATGCAAAAAAACGACCCAAGTCAGGAATGCTCCGAAAGGGAGAGGCGGGCCTCCGGTGGTCGTAGAGGTGAGAACGGGGGCTGAATCCGCATATCCCATACTAACGAAAATAGTGAGAACAACGGGAGGGTACAGCGAAAAGACTGTCGTGAAGAGCGGAGATGTCAGCAACATTAGGGCAATGTGGGAGAACAAGTGATAGTTCTCGGCTTCGCCGAAGGCGTTCAAAATTCTGTGTCAGCTTAAAAATGTCTTAGATATCGAGCACCTTAAAAATGGCAAAAAGGCAGGACATATATGGTCACTCCTCGTAATACAAGGTTAAATTGCTTTTTATCTTTTTAATTATCGTTATTGTGCAAAATAGCATGATAAAAAGGTTTGGCAGTCCAGTCTTATTGCAGTCTTATTCTGTACACTCCAATTGATTCATTTTTTAAACTTATTTTCCCTCAGCCATCTATGGTGGGCATTGATATACTTAGTGACATTAATACCTTGGGTTACAGTTTTCCGACCCTCGCATACATTAAGTTTTTTGTATTTTGTGGTCAGGTATTCATATTTGTAAAACAATTCATACGGGCAGCTCAAGGAAACTGCTCTATGGGCTTTGTCTCTTATCTTTTTGCCTTGCCCCATGTAGTAAGGTATTGGGGTTGGGAGTGGAATATGCTGCACTAACCAAATCAATTTACCATCGAAATTAGTTCCACAAGATGTTAAAAACCGCAACATAAGATCAGTGCCGATATCACGTACTGTAGTGGTCTTTCCTTTATTCGTGGAAAGACCCGCTCCATGACTCCCAACCATTGGGATTAACAAGCGTTCCTCACCATTTACATCTGCCCACAAATCTTTTGTAATCTTATTATCACATAATTCCCAGGCAGGGGGATCAAATGAGGGGAGGTTATTGCTTAAGAAATCAAGCCTGGGTACGTTGAGCATACGAAGAACACGGACTCGCTTTATATGCCTGTGAAGCGGAAAATGCAATTTGCGGGTAGTGTTTCCCATAAAAGGACCAGCTACCGGATCAAAAAGCCAGGCATTAAAAGATATTTTAGAATTACGTTTTAGTAATTCTGTTCTAATATCATTGAGGAGATCCACAGTACCTTCAGTATGGATACCTGACTTAAATCTTTGTTTCCACGTATTTTTAATTCTCCGTTCATACTGCTCCCTGTTTGTTACTTCGACTTTCTGAAAATTTTTAACTCGTGACAGGTCTCCAATTTTATATGGCCCTTTTAGTGAGTCTGATCCGTCTAGGAATGCAAAAATATCATTCAACAACATGATAATTGTAATTGATCCTCTGCTATGTCCGACCAAATTAATGATAATATCGTCCGGTGTTGTCTTAAGTAATGTATAGATTAGTTGTACAGCAAACCATGCATTCCTGTTCCAGCCTTTTCCTCCCCCAGACCGGTTAATTTTTAGACCACCACTGCCAGAAATGTAATTTTTGCCGATTTCATAGT
>NZ_CEZLMY010000272.1:0-3107 GCF_983033635.1 Psychromonas sp.
TCACAGGGATGCATCACAGCTTTATCGCAATTGAAATACAACTGCTTGCTGATATGGCTGTCACTGGCGGTACATTTATCTTCCCTATTGCGGCAATGTCTAATATTGCGCAAGGTGGGGCAGCATTAGCTGTCGGATTCACAACGAAAGATATCAAAACTAAAGGTATTGCAATTCCATCAGGTGTTACTGCGCTACTGGGTATTACAGAGCCTGCGATGTTTGGTGTGAACTTGAAACTTCGCTACCCGTTTATCGCAGCTATCATTGCAGCAGCTACTTCAAGTGCGGTCATCACAATGTTTAATGTGAAAGCAGGAGCACTAGGCGCAGCGGGTCTGCCGGGCATCATCTCTATCCGTCCAGAAGACGTTATGCCTTATATTGCCGGCATGCTGATTTCGTTTGCAGTGGCATTTTCTCTAACCATCGTACTTGGTGCACGTGCTAAAGCGAAAGATGTAAAAGAAGTAAAAGAAATGAAAGAAGCGACAGCATAATCTCACTTCTTAATCATTAATTAGAAAACCAGTATTGTTAATTAGATACTGGTTTTTCTCTATAAAAACAAAGGGGTTCTTATGAACAGAATTTGGGTTACTGGCGATGCAGTTGTAGATTTAATTCCAGATAACGAAAATAGGTATTTAAAATGTCCGGGTGGTGCCCCCGCTAATGTTGCGGTTGCTGTATCTCGCTTAGGTGGCGACAGCGCATTTTTTGGTCGTGTCGGCCAGGATCCGCTCGGTCGCTTTATGAAAAAAACGCTTGCTAACGAGGGGGTAAATACTGATTTCATGTTACTTGATGAATCGCAGCGCACCTCCACTGTAATCGTTGACTTAGACGATACAGGCGAGCGCAGCTTTACTTTTATGGTCAAGCCAAGTGCAGATCAATTTATGCAACCGACTGATATTCCAGCTTTTGCAGAAAATCAGTGGTTACATGTTTGTTCCATTGCACTGGCTAATGAACCCAGCCGAAGCAGTACTTTCCAGGCGATGCAGCAAATAAAATCAGCTGGTGGATTTATTAGTTTTGATCCCAACCTGCGTGATGAAGTCTGGGCTGATCAAAGCGAAATTAAATCAGTGGTATTAGAGGCGGCGGCAATGGCTGATGTAGTTAAATTCTCCGATGATGAATTATTATTTTTAACCGAGACTGATACCTTAGAGGCAGGTTTAGATGCCATAGCCAAGTTCCAAAATACTCTGGTGCTAATTACTCAGGGTGCAAAAGGCGCATTGGTTATCACTCAGGGCGAAAAAGAGCTGATTGCAGGGAAAGCTGTAAAACCAATTGATACTACCGGTGCCGGAGATGCATTTGTCGGTGGATTAATCTCTTATCTTGCACAAAGCAATAGATGGAGTGACATTGAACATATTCACAAGGCGGTGCAATGGGCAAACGGCTGTGGTGCTTTAGCCACCACTCAAAAAGGCGCAATGACGGCGCTGCCTTTAAGAAACGAGCTTACACAATATCTACTCGATTTATAGCAAGTTTTTTGACGAGATTTACTCTAGTAATAGGGTTATTCAACAATAAAGAAAATAATGTTTCATATTATTTGAGGATAACTAATAAAGAGGAGCTTAATGGTTCCTTTTTAATAAGCAGTAATAGCATTTAGCTACAGGTGATTCTTTGATGCTTATACCTGGCGGAAACTCAGAGATAGGCACAAAGACCGCCCTGCTCCGCTATTAAAGACAATGAGTATTAAAATTGGCTTGGAAGTGATGAGCTGCAACACAGCCATTTCTGCCCATCTGCATAGTAAATTTCATTGATTTTCAGACACAACAAATACCCCTTAATTTCAGATTTAAAATTCATGGAGATTCATTTATGACGCACGATAATGATAGGAATATTAGTAACCTTACTAAAGATACTTATGCATTAATTTTAGCTGGCGGTCGAGGCAGTCGATTGTTCGAGTTAACTAATTGGCGTGCTAAACCCGCTGTATATTTTGGCGGTAAATTCCGTATTATCGACTTTCCATTATCAAACTGTGTCAACTCAGGTGTTCAGCGCGTAGGTATTGCAACTCAATACAAGTCACACTCGTTAATCCGCCATATTAACCGCGGTTGGGGAAGTTTTAAGGCCAATTTATCAGAGTTTGTGGAAATATTGCCGGCATCGCAACGTAATAGTGATGACTGGTATGTAGGGACTGCTGATGCTGTGTATCAAAACATGGATATTATTCGTGCTGAGCGTCCTAAATATATTTTGATTTTATCTGGCGATCATGTGTATCGCATGGATTATGGTGTTCTGATAGCAGAGCATGTAAAAAACAATGCAGATATGACAGTATGTTGTCTTGAAGTTCCAACGGAAGAAGCCGCAGGCAGCTTTGGTGTGATGACTGTAAACAGTGACAATAAAGTTATCGCATTTGGTGAAAAACCAGCACAGCCCAATGAAATACCAGGCAAGCCGGTGCAGTGTTTAGCTTCGATGGGTAATTATGTTTTTAATACTGAATTTTTATTCGAACAGCTGTTAAGCGATTATACGAAAGAAGGCTCCAGCCGTGATTTTGGCCATGATATTATTCCATCAATCATCGAAAAGCATAATGTCTTTGCCTTTGCTTTTAAAGATCCAGATAGTACAAATCAACCTTATTGGCGAGATGTCGGTACCATAGATTCATTTTGGGAAGCAAATATGGAGCTGGTTGAGCCTGAGCCGCAACTCGATTTATATGATAAATCCTGGCCGATTTTCACATATCAAGAGCAGCTTCCGCCTGCTAAATTTATTTTTGATAATGATCAACGCCGTGGTATGGCTGTTGATTCAACGGTTTCCGGCGGTTGTATCATTTCGGGTTCAACAATTCGTAAGTCATTGCTATTCTCAAGTGTTCATACACACTCGCACAGTCTCGTTGAACAATCGGTATTAATGCATGGCAGCCATGTTGGTGAGCACTGTAAATTATTCCGTGTGGTTGTCGACAGTAACTGCAATATCCCGGCAGGCTTAATTATCGGTTATGATAAAGAGCAGGATATAGCAAACGGCTTTCGTGTTTCTGAAAAAGGCATTACGCTTGTCACTCGCGATATGCTTAA
>NZ_CEZLMY010000273.1:0-3107 GCF_983033635.1 Psychromonas sp.
TTGAGTCACTCATTCTGTCGAAAGCAAACCGAAAAACATCGTATGTTTTGGGGCGTTATTCGTACAAAATGAGTGCATGTCTACATATCAGTATTAACTATATTTGTAGACAATTCATCTTATATTGGGGGCGTTTGCGAGTCAGCTTTCTAAGTCGGAAAGGGGCACATTGCGACTTAGAAAATAGACTATTTGATTCAAAATTAGTGGCTAATGGTATGCGCCAACGCGTAGAGTTCGTCTATTGTCATTTTTTTAAATCTGTGAAAACGTACCTTGCCGTGATCATTTTCGGCCCAAACGCCGGCAAAAAATGAGCCCATAATAATAAAACAAGATTCTATTTTAACCCGCAAGATAGATCAGATAGTTATGCTGATTGGTATTACACTACGGCTAATTTAAAACTGCTGCGCTGGCCGATGCTGGCCCCGCTTCGACTAACGGCATTAAGTACTGCCTGCAAAGAGGCACTGACTATATCGTCGCACTTGGCTGCAGCGCAGTAGCGGGTGCCTTGAATGCTAAGCTGAACATAAGCCATCGCTTTTGCCTGTTCATTTTCAGCCCCTTTTTTGCTCGGCAAGGCATGCTCGTTATAGTCGATTAATACAATATCAGTTTCGATTGATTCACTTAAACCTCTGACAAAAGCATCCAGTACACCTTTACCTTGACCATCTATTGTCACTGAGCCGTTAATGCCGAGTATCTGCGCCTGTAACATATCTTTATTACCTTGACGGTTAAGGCGGTAGCTGTCGACACTTGCGGTTTTCTGTGGTGCTAAATAAGTCTTCGAAAAAATATTGTGAATAATGGTCGATGAGACTTCACTTTCACTGTTTTCGGCATGCTGTTGTACGTGCGGGCTAAAGTCAACCTGCATCCAACGCGGCATTTGAATACCGTAGTCCTGTTCAAGTACATAGGCAACACCACCTTTTCCTGATTGGCTATTGATACGAATAACCTGCTGATAAGTTCGTCCTAAATCACGCGGGTCGATAGGCAGATAAGCAACTTGCCAATGTGTTTCTGGATCATTGATTCGCTGCACCGCATCAATCGCCATACATTTGTTAATCGCATCCTGATGGCTTCCAGAGAAAGCAGCAAAAACTAATTCACCTGCGTAGGCATGACGAGGGTGCACAGCTAATTGTGTGCAGCGTTCAACGGTTGCAATAATACGGTCCATATCAGCAAAGTTTAGTTGTGGATCAATACCCTGGCTATATATGTTCATCGCCATAGTGACGATATCCATATTACCAGTGCGCTCGCCGTTGCCGAGCAATGTGCCTTCGATGCGATCTGCACCGGCCAGCACACCCAGCTCTGCAGCTGCCACACCACAACCGCGGTCGTTATGAGTGTGTAAACTGATGGTCACTGATTGACGATGGCTGATATTGTCACACATCCATTCAATTTGGTCTGCGTAGACGTTAGGTGTTGAGGCTTCAACCGTCGCGGGTAAATTGATAATCACCTTGTTTTCAGGTGTCGGCTGCCAAACGTTAATAACAGCACCACAAACTTCCACGGCGTAATCCATTTCGGTGCCGGTAAAACTCTCGGGTGAATATTGGAATGACCACTTTGTCTCAGGCTGAGCGACAGCAAAATCTCGTACCCATTGTGCGCCTTGTACGGCAATGGCTTTAATTTCATCGCGCGATTTTTTAAATACCTGTTCGCGCTGCACCGTCGAGGTTGAGTTATATAAATGCACAATGGCTTTTTTTGCACCTTTTAAAGCTTCAAAGCTGCGTGCTATTAAGGGCTCGCGTGCCTGTGTTAAAACTTGGATTGTGACATCGTCTGGAATTAAATCCTGTTCAATTAACTGGCGTACAAAATCAAAGTCAGGTGCCGATGCAGCAGGAAAACCCACTTCAATCTCTTTAAAACCAACATCAACCAATAGCTTAAACATATCAAACTTTTGGCTCGGACTCATCGGTTCAATCAGGGCTTGATTACCATCGCGTAAATCAACACTACACCACTGAGGTGCCGCTTCGATAATTTGATTAGGCCAGCGTCTATCCGTTTTTTGAATTGGAGCATAGGCGCGATATTTTCTATGATTAAAACTAGAGTGGATGTTAGCGATATTAGACACGAGTCATTTCCTTTTAGAACGTTGTCAGCGGAGATGTTTAGAGGAATGAATTAGCGAGTTGGTGCACCATTGTAAGGTTATTACCGCCCGTTTCCGGTAAGAAACTTCGCTCGCTATCAATGTACTAACTATAGGATGAATGGCGTAGTGAGTGGTTGCAAAGTAACTCTAAATTCAAGCCATTTATGCAACAACTCACTAGGTAATGTGTTATTGTTAGTGTAAATAACCATATAGGTAAGCTAGTGTGCAGGAAGTCATTAAGTTAGACCGTATTGATAAGAATATTCTTAAGCTGATGCAGGGGAATGCACGTATTAGTAATTTGGAATTAGCCGATAGTGTTGGTTTATCACCAACTCCCTGTTCGCGTCGTGTGAAACGGCTGGAGGAGTCGGGAATAATCGACAAACATGTCACTTTACTGAAACCCGCAGTACTAGGTTTAAACTTGACGGCCATGATTGGTATTTCAATGGATCGCCATACACCGGATCGTTTTGATAACTTTGAACGTGCGATTGCAGCTTTACCTGAGGTACTAGAATGTTTGATTGTGACAGGGCAGACTGCTGATTTTTTGTTAAAAGTGGTGGTGCGCGATATGGAACATTATGAGAAGTTTTTACTCGGGCAGTTAACCAAGTTAGAAGGTGTTACTGGTGTACATTCCAGTTTTGTATTGAGAGAGGTGGTCAAAAAGACCGAACTGCCGCTGGATTGAGTGCTCTGTAGCGGCTCAGTATGTCTGAGTATGGTTTGGTAGGTTTCTAAGTCGCATTGGGGCACAAAGCGCCTTAAAACTTTTGCACTATTTATCTGTTGAGCCTCCCCATTTACGCTCGCTTTCTCCCAATAGCGAGCATAAACACCTCATCTTGTTAGATTAGGGGGTCTACTAGATCGGATCAGGTGCATGACAATACGTAATAGAAAACCTGCCAATGGGCTTATATTCCATACAGATCGTGGCGCA
>NZ_CEZLMY010000274.1:0-3042 GCF_983033635.1 Psychromonas sp.
CTCTGCAGCTGTTTTCGCCAGCTATTAACCACGCTATAAACATAACTGGGCCCTTTTATTCTTCCTTCAATCTTTAATGAGTCTACGCCCGCATCAGAGAGCGCGGGTAAGTCAAAAAATGCAGAATTATCTTTAAGATTAAGGGGATAATCTTTACCTGATGCTGTAGTTTCATATTTATCACGGCAAGGCTGGCTGCATCTGCCGCGATTTCCAGAATTTCCGCCATCTACTGAGCTGATATAACAAAGCCCGGAAAAACCGATACAGTATGAGCCGTGAACAAATACTTCTGATAATATATTGTTTTTATGCCCAAGTGCAGTTAACGATTTTATCTCATGAATATTTAACTCTCTGGACAGATTAACGCGGGAAACACCCAGTTTATTTAAAAATAAAATCTGCCCTTCATTATGTGTTGTTACCTGAGTCGATGCATGTATATCAAGCGTTTTAAAGTGTTTAGATAACAGATAAAAGAGGCCTAAATCCTGAACAATCACAGCATCAATCTTTGTATTGACCAGTTTATTAAGTAATCGTATCAGCGCCGGAATTTCATTTTCCAATATAATAATATTAAGCGTTAGAAAAACCTGGCAACTGTTTTTATGGGCAAGCTTTATAACCCCGTTTAATTGTTCAAAGCTTAGATTTGCGGCACGGTTTCTGGCATTAAAACTATCCAAACCACAATAGACAGCATCCGCTCCAGCCACAATGGCAGCTTTTATGGAATCAATATCTCCACCCGGTGCTAATAATTCAAATTGTTGTTTCATGACCTAAGAACCCACTTTTATATTTTGTTTTTTCAAGGGACGGATTTTACCTGACTCCTTTATTAGCTGTCTAGGTAATTGGGGTTTTAGGGCTTTTCCTGTCCAGCTAAGTTATGCTGATTAAGATTTGCGCAAATGGAATTTTCATTACTGACATCACTGTTTTTTTCCATTAAGATGCGCGCAACAGAATGTTTAGCCATGCTAAATATTTGTTCCGATGAAGACTGCAGGAGAGTGGCTTTTATCTTAGGTTAATCACCTTGATAAAAATAGCCCGCCGAAGAAGTAAATCTTTCAGGTGCTTTCTATTCATTTTGAATAGCTCTGGACAGTAATGTCCAGATGAACGAAGCGAGGACTGTAGTTGGAGGAACCTCTGGAGAGAGCCGTTAGCTCGGCCGCCGAAGGAGCAAGCCCTAAATCTTTAGGGTGAAACTCTCAGGCAAAAGGACAGAGGAGTGGAAAGCTACATAAACTAATGCACCATCATATGCTTAGCTATAGTCTATAGAAATTTTTCTATGGATCTATTGCCCTTTCCCTCTTCTCCTTAAATATTATTCTTATTAAGGGGAAATCATGAATAACTTTCAATCTTTATTACAAACCATCGACAATTTTGTCTGGGGACCACCACTTCTGATCCTACTCGTAGGAACAGGTGCTTATTTTACTTTTCGCTTAGGATTACTGCAGTTTCGTCACCTGCCGACCGCACTTAAAATGGTCTTCAGTAAAGACAAATCCGGCAACGGTGATATTTCCAGCTTTGCTGCCTTATGTACCGCCCTTTCGGCAACTATCGGAACGGGTAACATTATTGGTGTCGCCACAGCAATTAAACTAGGTGGCCCCGGTGCTCTATTTTGGATGTGGCTGGCGGCTGTATTTGGCATGGCGACTAAATATGCAGAGTGTCTGTTAGCGGTGAAATATCGCAAAGTAGATGCAAAAGGGCAAATGGTCGGCGGGCCAATGTATTACCTGCAATATGGGGTAGGCTCTAAAGGGCTGGCGGTTATGTTTGCCGTATCTGCACTCGGCGTAGCCTGCTTTGGTATCGGTACATTCCCGCAAGTAAATGCAATCTTGGATGCTTCTGAAATTTCTTTTGGTGTTTCACGAGAAATTTCAACGACACTGCTTACTTTTCTGGTTGCTGTTGTAACTCTTGGCGGAATCAAATCCATTGCCAAAGTGGCAGGAAAAGTGGTTCCAACTATGGCGCTATTTTATATCTTAGCCTGCCTAAGTGTGCTTATTAGCAATGCACAACATTTAGGTAGTGCCCTGGAACTTGTGATCACCTCAGCCTTCACATCAACGGCAGCTTCTGGTGGTTTCTTAGGTGCAGGCATGATGCTCGCCATTCAATCAGGTATCGCACGTGGCGTATTTTCTAATGAGTCAGGTTTGGGAAGCGCGCCAATGGCAGCCGCTGCAGCCAAAACCGATTCGTGCGTAAAGCAGGGGCTTATCTCTATGACAGGCACCTTCTTTGATACTATTATTATCTGTACCATGACTGGCCTGGCGCTTATCCTAACTGGTGCTTGGCAAACAGATTTGGCAGGTGCGCAAATGACTACTCACGCTTTTGCGGTTGGTCTGAACTCTGAAAGCATTGGTCCACTACTTGTTTCTATTGGCTTAATTTTCTTCGCCTTTACAACAATTCTAGGCTGGAACTATTACGGTGAACGTTGTGTGGTGTACCTTTTTGGTACAAAAGGTGTACTGCCTTACAAATTCATTTTTGTCGCACTGGTGGCCTCAGGCGCATTTTTGCATCTGGATATGATCTGGATTATCGCTGATATCGTTAATGGTTTAATGGCCGTTCCCAACTTAATCGGCTTAATCGCTTTGCGTCATATTGTTATTGCAGAAACCAAACGATACTTTGCTGTCGATCTTGGCGTTAGCGACGATAGTGAACTGCAGCCACAAAGCTAAGCTTTAAAAAACAGAAAGCTAAAATACAAAGCCTTTGCTCCTAAATATAATTAGAAGCAAAGGCTTTTTAAATATTGATAGCGGCTTTATCAGTTAGCCATTCTCATCTCGATTTGCAACCGCGTCCATTTTTTTCTTAAAAAGCTCTCTCTGTTTTCTGTTCTGTGGATTTTTCAATAGTTGCAGGTAATCATCAAGATCAGCTTTAAGGCTCTGGTGGACAGCATTACGGTTGATAACTTCACGCCCGTCAACTCTCTTATATAGCTCGCCAATCGACCATACCTGTGCAGAACTC
>NZ_CEZLMY010000275.1:0-3037 GCF_983033635.1 Psychromonas sp.
TCTTTAAATACCATTGAGCTTAATTCTGAAAATTTTAGTGCGTGCTTTAAATTTACGACCAATAAATGATGCAGCTCTGTCAGTAATTTATCTTCATTTGCACTAATCGGAGTTTCACTTTGGTATGTGATAGAGCCAATTCTGGCACTTGTTGAAGACAAAGACAGGTTGTAGCTTTTATGATGTGGAAATTTCCCCTCATTTTTCAGGCTAAAAAATCCATGTGCAGATTGAAAGCGGATATTAAACGGGCGGACAAACTTTGCCGCTAAAGAGGAAAAATTGTTCATCATCTCTTTTAAATCTAACGTTTCTTGCAGCAGCTCGAGAATAGCCAGTCTGTTTTCAACTGTTAATAGAGGATCATTGGAAAATACCGCAAACAGCTTGTTGCTGTGAGGATAAACCCCTATTTCAGCTTGTGTTATTGTTTCGATAATAAACTCCTTTATTTAACCAGTTGACGCCTTTTTTATTTTAAATGCACATTTCATGCCATATCTAACAAAATGAACAAAGAAGTGAGGGGGATAAATGTTCATGATTTGCTGGGTTTTGGCTATGCTTAAGGTACTGGCTTTGACTAATAGTAAATTGCATAATTAAGTTCTCACTCAGAATACGCTGTGCTGTTGCAGTTCCATGCGCGTCGATTTAGGAATGGCTACTCCTTTTCAAATTGACGCAATAATGAAAATGGAATCGCACGGCGCCTCTCGGAGGGCGGGGTTGCAGGCGTTTTATACTGCGTTAGATTATTTCACAATTGAAATACCGGCTAGAGCAATTATCGGCCTTACCTAAAACGTTTTGAACTCCAGCTGAGAGGAGCAAGTTTACTGCAATTACTAGAATTGATTATTTTCCCTTTTAGAAAATATTGGCTTTAAATTAAAAAAAATAAAAATTTCCATAATGCAAACCGGGGCTATTTATAAGTATGCTCTTTTTTTGAAACGGTTTATTGACGCTAAAAGGGCTGTTTAACAGGCGCGTCAATTAGGAGAGATTTAAGATAGTGCTAAGCGATCTTTTATTATTGTTATTTTTTGCCATCATTAGTGTGATTGTATTTCGACGATTTAGGTTGTCGAATATTGTCGCCTACCTGTTTACTGGCTTTATGCTCGGTCCTTCTTTACTAAATTTTCTTGATTCCTATCGCGAAATAGAGCTGGTTGCTGAATTCGGTATCGTTTTTTTAATGTTCTCATTAGGTTTGGAATTTTCCTTAAATAAATTAATTGAGATGCGCCGCTCAGTATTTGGTGTGGGAGTATTACAGGTAATAGTTTCGTTTTTGATGTTTTATTCGTTAAGTCAGTTATTTGAGATGACATGGCAGCAATCGTTTACTGTGGCGAGTGTCTTAACCATGTCATCAACAGCAATCATTGTTAAAGTATTGTCGGATCAGCAAAGGTTACATTCGCAAACGGGTAAACTGGCAATTGCGATTTTACTGTTCCAGGATCTTGCCGTTGTTCCTTTTTTAATTGTTATTCCTATTATTGCAATGCCTGTATTAGAAGGCGAATTTGTAATACCTTTATCGATTGCTTTTTTGAAAGGTACATTTGCCGTTGCTGTTTTATTATCAACAGGTCGTTGGTTATTACCACGTTTTTTTTATGAAATGGGCAGTTTGCGTTTCGATGAAGTTTTTATTTTATCGACACTTTTTGTCACCTTGCTGGCTGCCTGGTTTACACAACTGCTGGGTTTGTCGATGGCATTGGGGGCCTTTTTGGCGGGCATGATGTTGGCAGAAAGCCATTATCGGCATCAGCTCTCTGCTGATATTCGTCCCTTTAAAGATATCTTGATGGCGATGTTTTTTATCTCAATCGGCACCCTGTTACATTTCGAAGTATTACGCGATAACCTTAGCACCTTGCTACTGATTGTGGTTGGCGTGATGGTCGCTAAAACAGTGACTATTATGCTGGCAGCCTTGATAATGAGAGAAAAGTTGAAAACTTCACTGGGGGTGGGCATCGTTTTGGCGCAAATGGGCGAGTTTGGTTTTATATTGGTGGCTATGGCTAATAAGTATCAATTATTAGATGAGCAGTTATCTTCCCTGCTTATTGCAACGGGGGTGATTAGTATGTCATTAACGCCTCTGTTGGTGAAATACAGTCAAAATATTACCCGTGAAATGCTGCATCATTATGAAAACGTATTTCGCTTTCAAAAAACCTTACCTGGGCAATTTAGCGATCACACCATTATTTGTGGTTACGGGCGTGTCGGGCAGATTGTGTCGCGTTTTTTAAGAAGTGAATCATTACCCTTTATTGTATTAGATAGAGATCCAATGCGCGTTAAAGAAGCACGGGAAGGGGGGGAACAAATTGAATTTGGTGATGCAAGTCGGCGCGAAATATTACTGATAGCAGGTATAGAAAAAGCCAAACTGTTAATTATTACCTTTGATGATCTGCAGCGTTCAATGACACTATTAGGACAAATTCGTTTGATCAACCCCAACGTAAAAGTATTAGTGCGCACTAAAAATGATAAAGGTTTACAGGAGTTACTAGATGCAGGGGCAAGTGAAGTTATCCCTGAAGTATTAGAAGGCAGTTTGATGCTGGTTGCGCAAGTTTTATTTTTATCGGGTATTCCACGGCGGCGGATAATGGAGCGCTTAGATTGTGAGCGTAGAACTAAATACCAACATCTGCATGGTTTTTACTATGGACAAAATAGTCAAAAAGAAAAAGATGAATGGCTTATTGAGCCGTTGCATGCGGTTGTATTAACTGAAAGTTCAGAAGTACTGGGCAGTTATGTAGATCAGCTGCACCTTTCAGGAATAATTATAAAATCATTACACCGACAAGGTGGCGAAGAGGTTGTAATATCTGCAGAGGTGCGTTTTAAAGTAGGAGATGTGGTTTTACTGCAAGGATTAAAAAATGATCTTTTGCAAGCTGAAAAAATCTTATTGTGAAAAACAGGTAATACCAATTCCATTAATTAGATGATCTATTTAGGCGCAGGAAAAATGGATGAAAGCAAGGCATTGATT
>NZ_CEZLMY010000276.1:0-3034 GCF_983033635.1 Psychromonas sp.
AGTAACAAGTTTAGTATTTCTAAAATCTTCAAACTTATCTAAAAAGCGGCGTTTCCACTGCCACATCGGTCTTTCTGTAGTTTTTTTACTTAGTGAGTGATTCAGATGATTCGGTAAAATACAAAATGCTTCTATCAAGCTGATGCTCAACACTAAAATCAGCACCATAGGTACTACAGATAATACTGCGCCCATTTGTCCCTCTAACCACAATAAACTGCCGAAAATAAAAATAGTGGTTAAAAAAGAGGAAACAACGCCCGGTGCAACTTTAATGACGCCTTTACTGACCGCTTCCTGCGGGGAAAATCCACGATCAATATGCGAGGCAATGGATTCTGCAATCACGATTGCATCGTCCATCATAATACCGATGGCCATTAACAAACCCACCAGGCTCATTATGTTAATAGAAAGTCCGAGCACACTCATCAGGAACAAGCCGCCCATAAAAGCCACGGGTAAGCCGGCCGAAACCCAGAATGAATACCTCAGAGAGAAAAACAGCCACATACTGCAGAAAACTAAAATAATACCCTGCCAGCCGTTTTTGATCATCATGCTCAGCCTGTCCTTAAGCAGCGATGATAAATCATTGGTTAAGGTAAGGGTAACGCCTTCTGGTGCGCGTAAATTTTCCTGATCGACAAACTCCTGTACTTTAGCTTTAATGCGCAACGCATCATCGGCTTTATTTTTTTTGATATTTAAAACGGCTGACGGTTTGCCGTCAAACAGTATTTTCTCTTCATCAACTTCAAATTTATCTGTGATTGTTGCAATATCAGAGAGCCGTACAATACCGCCTTGCGGGTTAGATGAAATTACCGTTGTGCCTAACTCGAAGGGCGTAACTTTCTGCTGATCAAAACGAATCAGCAGATTTTTTTCATGAAGTTCAATATTACCGCTGGGCATTTTAACATTCTGCCTGTTTATCTTATCGGCAATGTCATTAACGGTTAAAGAAAGACGTCTGATTGCTTCCTGATTTAGTTCGACACTTAACTGGTGATCAGAGAAGCCCGAAATGCTGACTAAGCTGACACCAGCATCAACTTTCAATCTAAGTTTGACGTCCTCAGCGTAAGCTTTTAACTGCGGACGGGTGGTATCGGCAGAAATTGCAATATCAACAACCGGCTCTGCCCAGTCGAGTTCTTTAACGATCGGCGGCTCTACCTCACTAGGAAAATCTTTTATTGCGCCTATTTCAGTCTGCACATCTACTAAAGAGCGTCCAAGATCGACGTCTTCATTGAGTTTGATAATCAGTGTTGCCATGCCTTCAACGGCCTGACATTTAGTTTCTTCAATATTGGATAAACCGTCAATGGCATCTTCCATACGCAGACACAGGCTTTCTTCAACCTCAATAGGTGATGCGCCCGGATAAACAACAGATGCAGAGATATACGGCGGTGCAAATTCAGGAAAAGTTTCGCGTTTTATGTTGCCTAAACTGGATATACCCAGCACTAGAAAACCGAGCATCATTAAGTTAGCCAGTGTCGGGTGGCGTGTTAAATAATTTATCACAGCGCCTGCTCCTTAATATCAACAGTTTTAAGTGACATGCCGGTAATAGCTGGAATAAGATCATTGACCACTAACTGCTGCCCCTCTTGTAAATCACCGCTAATTACCACTCCCTGTTTCGTTCTGTAGAGTACTTTAACCGCTTTTATCTGCAGTTTATTATCGCTGTCCATAAGATAGATTTTACTTTCGTGCAGTGCTTTTTCAGGAATTACATATTGTGTTGAGCTTGCGCCGGTAATTGTTGCTGCTAAAAACATGCCTTTGGTTAATGGCGGTTTAGAGGGAAGGTTTAACTTCCTGAAGTCCTGTTCAACTTCTAAGTAAACGCCGATGGTGGCCTGATCCGGATTAACTGTTTCAGCAACTCGGGTCACTTTTGCCGGCCACTGATATTCATTGGATGCCATCTGCAGTGAGACATCAGCAACCAGCTGCAGCGTTTCGATTGAAGGTAACGTTCCATTCTGAGGCAGATGCTTAATACTGTTCATCAGAATGTTCATATCTGACAGGGATAATTCGGCCTTTATCTCAACCGTGCCTAACTGATAAGCGCTGAGCATCACCGAGCCTAAAGAAACTACCTGATCCTGTTCAATATTAACTTCTGCAATTCGTGCATCATAGGGCAGGACAAGTTTTGTTTTGCTCAGTTTGCGCTGACTGTCCGCCAATTTAGACTGATTGATACGTACCTGTGCAATGGTAACTTTACGGTCATCGGGCAGCAGCTGTAGAGAGCTCTGCAGATCCTGTACGCGGTTCTGCTGCCCTAACAGAGTCTGTTTTTGATTTTCGACACTGGAATTGGAGATCAGACCTTTCTTTTTCAAAGTAAGTTGTCTTTGATATTCCTGTTCAACTAACTGCAGTTTCTGTTTTTCTAATTTGAGGCTGTCGGTGAAGTTTTCCTCCTGCTGATCAATTCGCAGCAGCTGCGCTTCACTGGCATGTAAATTTGCTTCAGCCTGCGCTAAATTGAGCTGATATTCGAGCGGATCAATTTCCAAAAGCACAGTTCCCTTGGGCAGCAGGCGGCCTGTTTCTAATAATGGATTACGGAAAATCAGTTTGCCGCTGACTTCGGCAATTCCCTGCCAGCTGTGCTTAGGCGTTACCCGGCCAAAACCTGTGATCTGAGGGGCAGTCTGCTGTGTTTTTAAGGTCATTATTTCAACCAGTCTGGCGCGGTCAAAACTTTCCTGCAGCTCTGGGCTGGGTTTAAGCTTGACTGCCAGTAGCAGTACAATAACTCCGACAACAAGTCCCAGTATAAAAAAGCGTTTTTTATTTTCCATCATTATTATTGTCCTGTGGTTTAAGTAAACCTAAGCTAAGTAACTGAATATTTTGTTCGGCAAGGTGTGTTAAAAATTCATCTGTAAACTTAATGTTATACATTTTTTTAAAGTTATCCGGCATTAAAAAGGGAAAGACCATTAAGCTGATAAAACTTATCCGGGCGCAGTCGCTATCGATATTATCTTTAAGC
>NZ_CEZLMY010000277.1:0-3019 GCF_983033635.1 Psychromonas sp.
GTTGCACAGCAACAGTCCAGAGAATAGTTTCGATGCGACAACCAAAGCATCTTCAGTATTAAGGTTTTAAGCTCGTTTTTAATGTTACGCTCAAGTACTTTACCATCATTAATGAAGAGTATATTTAGCGTTGCGGTGGATTGATTCGGATAAAAATAGTCGGTCAACTCCCATACATCGTCCTTGATATAGCCCAAAGGGTCACCACTGTCATCAAAACCGATCGGCATCTGTTCTAATTCATCCCAATCACCACGCGCGATGGCAGGCTCTAAAACGTCTTTCAAATAATTAGTGTAACTACCAACTTGCTGTTGGCACTGCATAACAGCATTGAGTCTGTCTGCATCTGCGATTTTCAACATATTAGAATACTCCTTTAGTTGAAACTTTAACGTGGTTCATTGAAACGCGAGGGTGTCTTCCGTTCGAATTAAAACGATTCATTGCATCTTCATAAACATCATCACTAGCACCTAGTAAAATAGATTCAAAGGCAGCAATTTTTTCTTTCACTTCGGATTTAGCATCAGGGTATCTATCAAGTGCTTCTTTAAGAAGATCAGTAAAGGAGATCAACTTATAAACTGAATTGGGTTCATCAATGCCCTTTGCTGATTTACACAGATAGCACATATCAAATTCAGAGCAAGGTAAGTCTACTCCCAGCGCTTTGTTAGTCTCGCGCTGTCGTTTCTTTCCCCGAGTTAAATATTGCTCACCATTACAGTGCAACCCATTAGGATTAGACACCTCTTTGCTCTTTAGCCACTTATCGTGCGCAAGCATTTCGATCTTCATTTCGTGACACACAGCCAGCTTAGCGTCATCAAGGCTATCCCCCTTGGCAATTCGCTGTAGCACCTTAATTGCCTGAGATATAATGAGCTTGTTTAAATTAGGATCGCCATTAAGATAATGCGTTTGTAAAGTAGCAAGCTCATTTTGTAGCAAATTGATTAGATGGCTTAGGTTGGTGTCGCTATATTCTTCATTACTGGTTGTTTTTCGAAAACGCCGAGAGCTCAACTCAAGGTAAAAGTTTCCCTGACCAAGTCCAATCTCTGGCAAGATACCGTATGTTAGTGGCGCTAGTCCTCTCCACTGTTTGATTTTCCCGTCAGCCCCACCTATAGGTATAAGGTATTTAGGTTTGCGGCTCTTTTTACGGGCATGGGCGATCGCCCATGCTTCAATATCTTCTAAGAATGATTGATACTTAGCTGCCACAGTAAATTCACCCATCGTCCCTTCCAAGTAATTAAATGATACTGTGACATTACCCTGTCCATCTTTCTCTTGGTATGTCAGAGGGAGGGTTATATTTTTCAACGATACATCGGTTAAACAGGAGAGTGCCGCAAACGCATATTTGTGTATCCTCCAAGTGGTTCTCGTAGGGGGGGAACTTTCAAGTTTCTTCGTGACTATAGTCCGTCCATTTTCATCACGCATCGTACCGAGAGAGTAGGATTTCTGCGATTTTACTAGCGAACGGAAGCACGTAATTATCCAATCAACCACATCAGTCTTGGTGTGGGATAATAGGTGCAGGCGTGTTACCAGTTTTTTATTACAGCCATTTATGTCAAATATGTTTGCGACTTGACCGTTTGAGTCTAATTCATATAACAACCTGGCATTTTCGTTACCATCGCCAGCATATAGCAACGACAACTCAGCTAATGTACTGATAAATGTAACACCGTCACGTTTGTCTACATCAAAGGCTATGTTATCAAGTTCATTACTAAAAACAGCATCAACTCGTTTATTTGCTCGCTTCTTATAGCCAGAGATAGTTACAGTCTTTAATGACTTCTCACGGTTATCAGTCTCGACCTTAATCGGATGACACAGTTGGCGAATTACCGAATCGTTAAGGGAGGTGAAATAGCAAACAAGATGATATGCCATTGCCATACACTGATTAAAAGCAGCCTCGTGATTTACAATAATACCTTTTGCAATATTGACTACACCACTGTGTTTATTAGCAAGTCCTGTTTGATATTCAAGATACTCAACGCCACCATTAGTCACAATGGGAACCTCAATCACTTCAGGAAATTCGGCAATATCTAGTGTTTTATGAGCAAGCAATTCAGCAGCCAACACAAAGAATGCACTACTCATTCGTTCAACAATAGTAGCTTGCTCACTTGGATGGTAAGGCAAAACATCAGAGTTTCTTTTACCCTTCACGAAAGGTTTGCACTGGTTTCGTAAAGAAAGCGAGTCGAATTTACAATGTTGTAGAGCACTAGTAATCGCACTGGATATACCGTGGGCTGAATTCTCTTTAATACCCAACTCTTGCCCATCATCGTATTGAAACAGGAATTTTTTTTGAGGGTTATATAAACGTACTTGCCGCCACAACTCACCGTCATTGCCAACATACGCAAAATAACCCTCTGACGAAAAAGGGTCAATGCTCTTTGTGTCGCAATAACAAATATACTGCTTGAGTAACTGATACTCAGCAGAAATAGTTATTACGGATAACGAACCATACTGAACCGCATCGTTTGCCCATTTGCAGAAATCCCTTAAATAAGGAAATCTGCCAGATATTCTTGGCTGGGCTTCATCACAATGCAAGTGGGACAAATGTATTAAATTAGTGCTACCCGTCAATGTATTTTTCTGTGTCTTCGTTGGGATATTCAGCGCCATATCTGTCACGTTTTGTCGCGGTTGTGGCTTGGTAATCTTTAAATTTGCAATTGGACTCTTAGCCATTATTCAGTTCCCCTCTGGATTCGATTATTTTTCTTCTTGGCAACTGCGAGTTGGGACTTTCTGCGGTTAAGGTACTTAACGTATTTCTCAGTGGTAGCCGTAGATTCATGCCCCATAAGGTCTGCTAATTCATCCATAAGAAACTCATATCTAGAAACTCCCCGTTTTGCCGTCTCTGCTTCCATCCAGTTCGTAGCAAAGGTTGAACGTAAGTCGTGTACTCTGTAGTACCAGTGAGGGTGATCGGCTCTGATTGCATTACGCAGCTTCCCGA
>NZ_CEZLMY010000278.1:0-2652 GCF_983033635.1 Psychromonas sp.
TCTTCTGGGTTTATAAAAGTGAATGGAAGATGAACAAGTAGTTCACGTTTAATAAAGCGAGCCTAATTTATTCTACTCCCGAATTACGCAAATAATGTTTATTTAATCAAAATTAGAGGAATACATCCATGATACTGCCGCTTATTGCTTTACCAATTTTATTTGCCAGTAACGTTACAGCCAGTCTGATTGATAACAGTACGGCTGTCGATTTCAAGGAGGTCACTACTCAAGTTAATGAATTTATGATGAATTCAGATCTAAGCAGATCAACTCATTTATATGATGATACTCAAAACAGTACTTTAAAAGATAATTTAGTAAAAGGAGAAGAAGCTGTTCCGAACAGGTAAACACGACTCCACTTTTGATCCCCCTATGTTGTTGAGAACAAAACTTTTAAAACTTAAATTTAAGGAACTAACTATGAAAAAATTACTACCATTAATCGCACTATCTATGCTGTTTGCTTTTAACGCTAATGCTGCACAGACAGAGGTTCCAATTAATTATGAGGCCGATACTTTTATATCTGAACTGGCTGAGTTGGCTATTTTGGTTGAAATAGAAGATGATGATATAGAGGTTGAGTTTGATTAATATCCAATACTTCCCTTTTACTGTAAGCAAACAATGAGAGGTCAGTCTACCTAATAGACTGGCTTTTTTTATAAGTAAAACTATGATCACTCATGTTTTATCTCCGCAGTTTATAGATAACTTTCTTCAATATAGTTAAAGCATTTATAGTTTGGCCTTTGCTGAATTGATAGCTTTGTTACTCTTACTGTATGTAATACTCGTCTGCTTTACATCACTTATTGGCACGACAGGGAGCCGGTTGTCCGGACTTGATTATGAAAAAAATAAGTTTATTAATTGTATTGGGGTATGCGTTTCTAGGTACAGCCGCAATTGCCCAGGAAACAGAAAATGTACAATATCACCGGGATGTTTCCAAGAAGCTCATTATAAGATACAGTCACTTTGAAATGAATTTTCGCATTTTTATTCAGGCGATAGAAGACAGCCTTATTTTGCGCCGTGATGCTCTGGACTTTTTTAGCAAATTACACAATAAACTTACCAGTGATCAACACCTGACCGCAGCAGAGCAGCAAGCCATAGTGCGTCACATTAAGCTGTACCGTGCAGACCGAGACAGGTTTAATCAGTTAATGGATACCTATTCAACTTATAGTAAGCCTGCTTTGAAGATAACATTTTCGAGCGGGCAGCCGTCAAAAGACCCTACCGAGCTCAATAGCAAAAACTCGCAGCCGGGAACAGAACTTGTCATCAATCCAGAGGATGATCTTGCTCGTTTAATGGTACTGGAAAGCAAGATGTGGCTGGCATCGAAAATGATGTTACTTGATAATTATGCGGTGGTTCTGGTTCGTTACCTTAAAAATGCTGATCTCCGCCGTCAATTTGATATTAAAAGTATCGATCCTGAGAGTAAACAATTTTTGGAAGAGATGCTGGCTGAAATCCAAAGTGGGGAGCGTTACAGCCAAACTTTACACGTGCTTAAACTGGTTAATCAATATCGGGCCTTTGAACAAAAAAATCCCGATTCCGCTTTAGCGAAAGATAAAGATAATCGTTATCTGAATAGTTTACTCGACGGCAGCTATGCCTACCATAGGATCCCGGAACTGACGTTTTTTGATAATATTGAAATAGGCACCGCTGTTAAGCGTAACGAGTTTGCCGATGACGTCAATCAGCTAACCGATTTTGCTACCGATAAACTGCTTGGGAGGATGTTTGATAATGTGATTGGTCTATATAAATTTCGCGATGGTAAGCTCAATGTTATGCCAGAATCAGAGCAGAATACGATTGTTCAAGAATTGGACCTTTTAGATATATTATTTACTAAATCCCCATTTCGACTGACCGATAGTTTTATCCCGGGTCATTGGGGGCACGTTGCTATTTGGGTTGGCGGGCAAGCCGATATCTCTGAATTAAAACGCCTTGGAGTCTGGCAAAAACTGCCTGAAATAGAGGAAAAAGTCAGAACTAAATATAACTATAAAGGTTCTGCTTTTCAAACCATGATCGAACAGGATAAAGGGATTATTGAAGCACTGCCTGATGGTGTTGAAATTAATCCTCTTGAGCAATTCTTAAATATTGATGATCTTGCTGTTATCCGAAATAAAAAACTAACGGATGCACAGAAAACTGAATTTTTATTACGTACTTTTGCTCAAGTTGGTAAAGAGTATGATTTTAGTTTCGATATAGAAACAACCGACCGTCTTGTTTGTTCAGAATTAATCTTTCAGGTTTATGATGACTTTGACTGGCCTGTCGCTACTGCTCTTGGTCGTTATGCTGTGAGCCCTGATCACGTAGCTGCACTTGCTAAAGATAAAAAGGCTCCTTTCCAGCCGGTGCTGCTTTATCATGATGGAAAGAAACTGCCAAAGAGCTCCTTGTTAGCAAACTTTAATGCATTATTAAGTGGTCAGTATGAAAAAGTGGTTTATAAAAACTAAGCGGCAACGTGCCTTTCTCGCTATTAGCCAGCTTAATTCGCTGGCTTTTTTATTGGAGATAAAAAATCAATCGCGAGATTAAGTGAAAACATAAGTAAAAACAGCGGCCTATGTTTTTTATTACTGCTCTCTTAAAAAT
>NZ_CEZLMY010000278.1:2662-2963 GCF_983033635.1 Psychromonas sp.
AATGACCGGTTCACCTCAGGTAAAAAAGGCGGCCCTTATGATAGCCCCATGTTGTTAAGAACAACTCTTTTTAAAACTTGCACCTGAGGCGCTAACCATGAAAATTTTCCATATAGTATTAATTGTTCTTGTTGTTGTATTTTGTCTTAATGTTGCTGTTGAGCTTCTTGATGTTTTTCTTGATGTCTTTTTTGAGGTTGCAGACGGGATAGATATCGATGACGGTCTGGAAATTGAGTTCGACTAGTGATCTTAGTGTTTGTCATGTAAATATAATAAAAAGTGAGGTCATATGTTAGTC
>NZ_CEZLMY010000279.1:0-2939 GCF_983033635.1 Psychromonas sp.
ATAATTTACAGAGTCGTAATGATGAATGATTTTAACAAAGTTAGAGTAAAATCATTATGGCCAATAAAAGCAAGTCGAGGAATTTTTACTGCTGGTAGGTGACTATATATGGATCACTAGATAATGGCACAGCCAAGGAGAGACAGGTGGGCGTGTTGGGAAGGGCTGGATTTTAAGCCTCCCAGCGGCCTGAAAAACTTATAATTATCACACTGCCTTAGATATTAAGGCTACAGGAAAGAAACTATGCAACAAACTAAGATGTCCAGTATCGAGCTGGGACGACTGTTAGCGATTATCGCTATCATTTTTATCCATACCCGCCCATTTATCACTACGATTTTTGGTACTGGAGAAGACACCAATTTTGGCCTTTTTCTAAATCAAATAAGTCGTTTTGCTGTACCGTTATTCTTTTTAATTTCCGGTTATTTTATTGCCCCTAAGTTAATTGCGGCACCGCTGATTCACTTGAAAAAATATACACTGCCGCTCATGAAAATATGGCTAAGTTGGAGCGTCATTTACCTATTATTCCCAATAAACGCTGTGATTTTGAGTCAGGATGGCTATCTGGCGGAACGATTAAGTTATTGGCAACGTTTAGCGGCGACACCGTTAAATAGTTTGTTTGAGGGAGGGCTTGTTCATCTTTGGTTTTTGCCGGCATTAATTTGTGCGGTTACGATTATCGCTTTATTGCTGGTTAGTAAACAACAACGCTGGATATTGCCGATAGCTTTGGGATTGTTTATTTATGGTGTTGCCGCAGGGTCGTACCAGCCGATTACAGAACTGACCGCGCCGATATTTACCAGAAACGGACCATTTTTTTCGACCCTGTTTGTTGCTCTTGGATTTGAAATCCGCCGTCGACAAGTGACCTTGAGTAATATTGGGGCCTGGAGCTTAATCGTGATTGGTCTCACAACTCATTTTAGTGAAGCCTATTTCCTTACCGCTTACGGGCAGAACTTTACCGTACATGATTTTCTGTTCGGAACACTATTTTGGTCATTAGGTCTGTTTATGCTGCTGTTAAATAATCCAAACTGGGGAAGTTATCGCTGGGTACAAAACTTAGCTCAAAATAGCCTGGGTATCTACCTGGTTCACATGCTAGTGGTGATAGTGATGATGAATATCAGTGGAGCGATACAAATGGATCACAGCATGGCGAGTATTATTACCCCTTTGCTCGCCTTCTTTGTTTCATTCGCCTTGATTCAGTTGATTCGCAAGGCCCCGTTTCAACATCTGTTACTGCGCTAAATCGAGCAAAAAAATGGCCCCCAAAATGGGGCCTCAAACTTTTTGATGATATTTGAAAAAATTAAATATTTTAAATAATAGTTGTGGCCTGCTAAATTTGGCCACATCTTTATGCCTGCTAAGGTTTAAGCTGTCTAACTGTACTTGTTTCATCTTGATTCATAATCTCATTTGCAAAGAACTTAGAAAGTTCTCCTCCTTTTGAAAATCAGATGGTGCATACAAATCTTTACCGATAAATTGCAAAACTATGCTTCCGTTAATATCTGTTTGCTGCAAAGCAATAACAACCGTTATGCATTCACTGATACCCATTAGATAACTAAATCTGCGTTTTCGTGCAGCATCGCTTATCAGCTTTCCTAACCTCAAATATACTGACTTCAAAGCAGCTGCGAGTAGACAAAAATCCATACAAATAAAAATGCGGCTACTAACGCTTGCTCACTTTCAAGAAGGGCGCTCCAGCACACAAATGGCTCAGTTTCTGGCCATTATTGTGTCGTAGGTCAACACCTCAAGCAGGTCTTCAATGCCACAGAAAAATGACGACGTGCCATTGTGAGCATGGATGGTACAGGCTGGCATAGTAAAGATGTAGCTAGAGATTTTGATAATGTCACCATTCAACTCAAACCTGCTTTATTGCGTTCAACTCCGGAGAATAGGGAGGGGGATATATATGCATGAAAAAGCAGGCTGCAGGGTATACCGGTGCTTATTTGGGATTGTGACAATGATCAAATAAAAAAAGGTATGAATCTAAAGGATACATTTAATAATTCTAGTGGTACCCGCTTTATATGAAAACTGAAATATTCTAATCCCGTCCAAAAAATTGGAAAAAGTAAAATTATTAATTAGTTTATTTTAAGGGAATATACCATGAAAAAATTCAGAATCTCGCCTGTTTGTGCGGTCGTATCTTGTTTATTAATGTCGGCAAATGCAGCTGCGGTTGATTTCGGTGGTTATGCACGAGCAGGCCTTTCTACTACCTCTGATGGCGGAGAGCAGGTTTGTTACGGATCAGGTGCTGATGGTCATTATGCAGGTCGTCTCGGTGATGAATGTGAAACTTACATTGAACTGGGTTTAGGCCAGGAACTGTATAATCAGGATGGAAAAACATTCTATTTCGATACTATGTTTTCTGCGGAAACAGCTCAGGGTGCACAGTTTAATGATTATCAATCGATTACTGAACCTGGCGCAGTATCAAGTTTATCTGATTGGGCACTGCGTCAAGTAAATGTGCAGGCAAAAGGTTTATTTGAATCACAGCCGCAAGCCAATTTGTGGATTGGTAAACGCTTTTACCAGCGTAAAGATGTGCATATCTTAGATCTGTTTTATCTAAATACGTCAGGTTATGGCGCTGGTATTGAAAATGTAAATGCAGGGCCTGGTCATCTTTCACTTGCATGGCTAAACAGTGATGAAGAAACAAAAACCGGAAAAAGGACTAATGAAGGGCAAAACGTCGTGCAGATGAATAAGCTGGATCTGCGTTATGCGGGTATTCCTTTATGGAAAGATGCAACGCTTGAACTGGCTGCAGTTTACGGTGTGCCAGATTTAACTAAAGTTCAGGAAGATGCCGGTGAGCCGGATGAAGATGGTATTTTCTTAACAGCTGAAATTTCGCATCCGCTGCTAGACGGCAC
>NZ_CEZLMY010000280.1:0-2913 GCF_983033635.1 Psychromonas sp.
TTTACAAAAAAAGGCCATTAACGCAATAGGTTAATGGCCTTTAATACTAGAAAATTATTTTTTTACCTTGGTAAAGGGAGTCGGTTTCCATTGATCATTTTGTACAGATTCACCCGGTGTATACATACGTAATATTGCATACCATCCATGGTCAGGGATAGGTAGGAAGTTAGCGTTGTTTTCTTGGCCCTCGCTATCTGAACTCATGAAAATTGTATAGCTACCATCATCATTTGCTTTTAGTGAGCGATCACCACGTGAGTGACGATTTAAGGCATTAAATTCCATTAAACGTGTCTTCGCGCTGTAGGTCGTATATGACCAAAAACCAGCGACTTCAGGCGCTGTAAATGTGACTGTGTAGTCATATTTTTCACCATCGAGTGGATCGCCGTCTACATCAACAAAATCACCAGTATACATAGTCTGCTCAGCAGGTAATCCCCATTGGCCCATGAAAGTACCATACGCATGCTGATAACTTGGCACCGCTTCCATCTCTTCACGTGTACCTAATACATCTCGTGAGTCAGTGAAAATTGAGTTTTTAATATGCTCAAAACCAGATTTTTGTGCCGTTTTTGCTACTTTAAGCTGTTCAGGCGTTAATAACGTAGTTGCAGAACCGTCTAATCCGAGCGCTTTAAATTGTGCTAATAGCTTCTCATCATGCTTAGCCATTGTGCCTTCAGATAATATAAAATTGGTGCGCTCTACCCAGTTGCTGTTAGCTGGATCAGGGTAATCACGTTGCACTTGTTGTGGGCCTTTGGTGCCTAAAAATGCAGAGAGAGTGCGCACCGACCATTGGTCCATCAGTTTTTGAGCTTGGGGTGAATCATCGCCACCTAAATCCATAATTCGGCCCATCATTTTAACTAACGGGTGCTCAACATAAATAACCTCATCAACGCTAGCAGGTACTTCACCTTGCCAACCTTCTACTGCGTACATAAAAATGCCGCCTTCTGCACCGCGATCAGGCGAGCCAAACGCGGAATCAGTGAAGTGTTGCATATTCATGGTATGAAATAACCAATAACGACCTTGATCATGATCTGGAATGGTAATAATAACCGGCTCTGCCGCAAGGTCCATCCAGCCCATTATATGTAACGTATCGTTATTAATGGATGGGTGAGCGGTATAGGTATGATCAGCTAACTGGCGAATATTTTCAAATTGATTCAATGGATATTCAGTTTTTACCACCGTTTCATAATAAAATTTATAGGCTTCATCAATTGAAAATGCATATTCATAAGCAAGCTGTGCAATTTTTTCCTGATCTTGTGCTTGAGTCGCAAGTGTCACTTGCTGTAATGCCGAATCATTTTCAACGGTTGTTGCAGTTGCAAAAAAAGAGGTACAAATAAATGCGCTACTGAGTGTTAACGCTAAGATCGTTTTTTTCATGGCCTTTACCTTTGTGGATTAATTATTACAAAAACAATACCTATAAGTGTGTCCCACTAACATAGCTACCACGCGTTAAAAGCAAAGCAAAACCTTCATATTGTTATGCAGGAAAGCTCACCAATTCACTAACCAAAGGCTTCTCGGCCACTTTAGAAAGCACTATTAATAATCGTAATAGTCACTATTAGCCATTTTTATCGTATTTACTTTTACAGTAGCAATCATCTTGTACAGAACGCTTTATCAAGCAAACACTCGTTTAGGAGTATGTGTGATTAACAAGTTGCATTAGAACAATAAACTAAATGGTGGGCGTAAAGCTCACCTCACTTTTTTAGGATTAAATTATGTTTAATAAGCTAACTGTTTTAGCTTCATTAGTGTTTTTACCATCGCTGGCCTTTGCTGAAAAAGCTCAAGATATGAGTGACCCTATGGCTGTTTATACTGGCGGTGAAATCATTGCGGGTAATAAAGGTTTAGGGGCCTCTTTTCAATTTGGCTTAAACAAAGGAGATTGGGGATTACTGGGTAAAATAGAAGCAAAAAATAACTTTGAAAATTTTCGAACGCGTTTATTTACACCCAATAAAAAAACCGGAACGGGTCTTTTCATCGATGCAGGTAGTGATGCTTCGAGCGATCTATTAACCAGTAATTATGCAACAGTTGGTTTAATGCAAGCCTTCCCTATTTCAGACAAGATCAGACTCTATAGTGGAATCACCTACGGCAAAATGTGGGAAGCTAATGATCAATTCCAAGAAACACAAATCATCAGCAGTGTTAATTATTTAATGTATGATTTTGCTGAAAAATTCTACGTTCAGCTTGCACCGCAATACAGTTATGGCCTTGATGGCGAAGAGATAAGAGATTTCTCGGCGGAGTTTCAAGTTGGTTATAAAGTGGATCAAGATAACGTTATTGTCTTTACGGGGGATACCGACAATAACGCTTGGATAACCTATCGTACCCGTTTTTAAGGTTTTAATGGACTGCTGGCTTGTCTCTGCCTTAGTAACAAGTCTGGCAATCGCCATGGATGGCTCCCTTTTAACTGCTTATTTGTATTTTGTATAAGTTTATTTTGAAAAATGCCTTTTGTCTTAATCCGTTGAGCGATGTTAATTACCTGAAATATATGCCATGAACCATCAAATCAAAGCATAAGAATTAATCACTGAGAACCCAATGAAAAATAGTAAATTTACCCTACCGATGACAGCTTTAGCCCTTGTGAGTAGTAATGTTTTAGCTGCTGGCTTGTCTTTATCACAAATAGGCACCGCAAGCAGTATTGCAACCGCTGGTGTTGCTGGTGTGACTAACAACCAAGATGCCTCCGCCACTGTCACCAATGCAGCTGGTCTAGCGGGAATAGAAGACTCAAGCTTGATGTTGGGGGGACAACTATTAAATGTAAAATCACAGTTTGACCGAGATGACCAAAAACAAGGTACAACCAGTGAAGGTAATCAGTTTATACCACAT
>NZ_CEZLMY010000281.1:0-2908 GCF_983033635.1 Psychromonas sp.
CTGAAAATAGAGAGTGAACTCATTGTGTGCTAAGCCATAATGCATCTGTTTTTGCAAAGTATGGCGCGCAAGAATTTTTTGCTCTATCTCTTTAGCAAAAAAACTAATATTACTAAAGTGGTTTTCATGGGCGTTTTTCATTGCCATTGCCGATTGGCGCAATAAATCTTTAGCATCAGTATCATCTGCAGGAAATAGTGCAATTCCTAATGCGCAGGAAAGTCTTACTTGTTCAGCGGAGATTTCAAATGGTAAATTCAATTTGATATCCAATTTTTTTACATATTCTAATGCCATTTCAGCAGCACGTTCACTATCACTATGCAGATCCGGTAAAATAATGACAAATTCACTGCCTTGCAGATGCGCAATAAAATCAGGGCCTGATTTACAATTTTCAAGGCGACGGGCAATTAAATAAAGTAATTCATCACCTTTAAAATGCCCTTGCAGATCATTAATTGTTTTATATTGATTACACTCAATAAATACAATCGCACCGTTTAAATTATTATGTTTTGCGCGAGAAACCTCTTGAGCAATATGAATTAAAAGCTGACTTCTGTTGGGTAACTGGGTAACGTCATCAAATTGTGCTTGCTGTTTAATTTTTTCCTGTGATTCTTTATACAAGCTGACATCAGTATTTGTGCCGATAACACGTAAAGGTTGCCCATCAGCATCCCATGAGACAGTTTGACCTCTGCTTAAAATCCAGCGATATTCACCGTTCTGGCAGCGAATTCTATGAGTATTCTCAAAAAATGAATTTTTGCCTACAAAGTGAAACTTTAAATCCTGCAAGACTTTAAACAGATCTTCACTATGAATTCGAGATTCCCATTCATTAATATCATTCTTGATATCTTCTTTTCGATATCCGAGCATCTCCTTCCAGCGAGATGAGTAATAAACCTCATCTTTTTGAATATCCCAATCCCAAACGCCATCTCTTGCACCACTTAGTGCATATAACCAACGTTGCTCACTGGCTGAAAGGGTATTGATATTTTTCTTTACTTCCTCTGCTAACTGGGCAAATGAATGCTGTAATATTCCTATTTCGCCCAAACCAGATTTATCAATTTCAATCTGGTTACTTAAATCCGATATTTTAGTTGAAAGAGCCAATTTATTAAGTGGCCGAATAACAATACGGTTAATAAAGTAGAGCAGTAAAAATATTGCTACCAATAATGTGATTGAAAATTTAATTAATGAAATAAGTGCATCATAGCGTAAAGAGGTAATCGCGTTAGTTAGTGAATAACGCATGAATATTAAACCGTTAAATTCCCGATTTAAACTATTGCCTGTAGAGAGCATTTGTAATGGCGCATAAACGATCAACTCTTGTGTTATATCGTTGTATTGAAAAACAAATTCATTTTTTTCAATTACCTGCTGAAGAAGATTTCCGTCATAGTATGCTAACTGTAATTTTGCAAACATATACTTTTTACGTAAATTATTACTCAAGACAATTTGCTGATTATGATCGACAATCGCAATACTTTTAAAATCGGGATCAAGTGCGGTAACTGATACTATCTGCTGCGCTTGCGCTTTTTCTAAGCGCATTAGTGAATTTGACAAAGTTGTCTGTAAATTCCCGGCAATACCTTTTACATATTGCTCTTTTTCACTGTATAACCTATGTTGTGCTTGTTGGAACTCTAAAAATAATACACTCCCCTGCAATACAATAAAAACTACAAAAAGTACTAAAGGGATAATCACTCGAAGAGATAACTTGCTCATATTATTCATAAATAACACGCTCCAGAATTCTCGTTGAAATCAAGTGAGCAAAATCAGATGGAATTTTTCCAAGCATATTTTTTCGTGTCATAAAGTGACTTAAACGATTTGCCTGCAGTTCGATATTCGATGGCGAGCCTGACATAGACATTAAAGCTTCCCGAGGTTCAATAAATCGCGTCCCGAGAAAGGCCTGTTCTAATAGGTATGGATAGAGTTGCAGCCTTACTGACATAGTTGTCACTGCTTGTTTGCTGTTTTTTAGATAATAGTCATGAGCTTGATAAAAACGTTTTAATAATAGTGTTATCTGCTCTTCTTTACTGATGTAAATATCTTCTCTGACGACCATTAAATGAGTGATACGTTGCTCAAGTATATTTGAATTAACTAACTCCCTCGCGCCTAACGCTAAAAGTTGTTGTTTCTGTGGTTCTCTGACAATCAAGGCATCAATATTATCTTTCATGTAAAGATCTTTAGCTTCATTTTGTTTAACTTCTAAAAGTTGAACTGTTTGATTATTTAATCCCGTTAAATTAAATGTTTCACTTAATAATAAAGCACCCGCAGCTTTATTTTCATATCCAATTGAGTGCCATTTTAAATCCTGCAGTGTTTTTATCTCTGGCTTTGCTAACAGTGCGTCACCACCAATAGATTGATCAATAACAGTAATCACTTTCAGATCAATGCCAAGTGCCACAAGTGTTAATACTTCATCGAGAGAAAGAAAGGCAACATCTAACTTACCAGTTTGAAAAGCTTGAATAACACTGGTCGAAGATGGCAGTTCAAACAGCGAAAACTGGCGAGGGTCAAGGTATTTCAACTCTTTTGCTAAAAACAGAAACTCAAAGCTTGGCCAGGGAGCCGCACCAACTGTTAATGAACTTTTATAGGGGCTGCAGCTCGATAAGCCGATAACAATAAAGATAAGAGTAGCTATTCGTCTAGCTATAGAGAATGGAATTTTCATAGGAATCCAAATCAAAACAGATCATTTAAGATTTAAAATTAGATTTTAGGATCATGACAGAAATAATTTGATAAAAAAACAGCTAGTTACATGAAAATAACTGTTTTTTATCATAATGAGAGTTGGGCAAACTAAATGGTCTGAAGCTTTTGTAGCGCTTCAATACGC
>NZ_CEZLMY010000282.1:0-2883 GCF_983033635.1 Psychromonas sp.
AATATAGAAAAAGAGCTCAGGGTCTTTAATTTTGATATTGAATTACGGGGAGAGCCTACATATTAGGGTCTACTTGAACTGGACACTTTTATATTAGAATGAATCTTAGATGCTTTTGGATATCAGCAATGTGCATATTTTGCACATTGCTACGCTGACTATCTAAATTGAAATTTACGAGGAGACGCATTATCGTCTCCATTGTTCTAGGACGCTTGTCGCGTTTGCGAGTTGGTTTTCACTACTTGTATGAGTGGTTTACTACACTGTTATTTTTAAGTTGGTCTTTTTTTAGTATATCCAACAAAGACTATTAAATCGTTTTTGTTAAAGCGGTCTATTATATTGTTTGCACCACATAAAATGAACTTCAAAGTGAAGACTACTTAAAATAGACTGAGCTGTTAAATGAAAATGATTCGTGCATATTTACGGGAATCTACGCAATAGCAGAATGCCAACAGAGCCAAAGACCAGATCGAAGCTGAGGTGTGGCCTGTCCTGCTGGATATGTTTCTTAACTATGACACGCGGCTGCTCGACGGCTGGAAACGCTTATACATTTACCTGTCTGAGGACAACGTGATAAGCATCCCGTACATTACCCATAATATGTATTAACTAGACACGCTCACGGCTTGAGTTGACCACCAGCACCTCAAGCGCTCTGCTATTTAGCGGCATTAATTGGTTTGTTGCGCCACTTTGCTACGCAGTGCGGCGGGTGCTTACTGGTACAGCGCAACTCAAGCCACTGTGGCTTCTGGCAGCACGAACACGTCCTTATGACTTCTTTGTAGGTAAGGCCGTCGAGCTTTGCGTCCATCGCTTTCTGGTAGTCGTCCGTATCGTGCGACCAGTCATGAAGTCCTAGCGCGCACTGCATCCACTTAAAATTTGCTCCCATAAAATCTAGCTTACTCATTTCCTTACATTCTCCATGGTAGGTATTAATTGAGTTTAGTACAACTTAGTACAAGGAATCGGTATTGTTGCATGCATTTCCTAATTTTTTCGGGTTATAAATTTAAGCTTTAAAGTTCATTCGCAAAATTGGCGGTTATGTTAAATGGGCGATATTCAGGCATTATCCCCTGAAAGTTTACCACTGTTTTAAGCGATTTTTGCTCACGAAAATGACTCGTTCGTTTGAAGCGGATTTAGAGGCGAAAGCGGTCTTTGTATCGATTTACAACGTAATTGAGCCTAATCAACAATAGCGCTAAAAATATTCAGGCTTCAATGAAATGGGGGGAAAACCTATTTTTGCATTATATGATTTTGATGATACATATAATCATTGGAATGGATTAAATGGCGATATATAGCAAGTGATACCAGATAAAGGGTTAATAAAAAAATGGAAAGAAGGTAACTCTTACGCAATAATGTTACCTATACCTAATAACCCTATTATAAGATCTTTAGTAATCAGGGACGAAGAGAAAAATCTTACTTATGAAGGCCTATCCACTTGTGCGATAGAGCATTTATTTTATGGTAATGATAATACTAATAAATATTTTACTGAAACCATAGGAAAAGGAAATGGCAAAGATATTAAATTTACTGCCGATAAAGAATATTTTGCAAAAACAATTGTTCCAATGTTGTCAGCAGAGCATTTTGAGGTTTTCCGGCCAATGCTTGAGTTCATCAAAGAAAAATGTATCTAAAAAGAGCTATTGAATTTTTAAAGTCATAAACGCATCATAAATCTTTCAATAATATTGCTAATAGTTGTTACCTCTTTGCCCGAAAAGCCAGATCAGAAGAAGCAATTAGGCAGTGGATTTTGTTTGAATTAATACGCTATTACGGCTATTCAATAGAACAGATAAAAGTTGAAAAGTCGGTTCAGTACGGTACTCGCAGAGGCTTCATTGAAATTCTTATTTACCTCGATGACAAACCATTTATTGTTATCGAGTGTAAAAGATAAACGGGCTACAGTAAAAATAAAGACCATATGGAACAGGCAATTAGCTATGCTAGCGCTAATTCTATTCAAGCTGAGTTTTGTATTTTACCGATGGAAATCTCTGGAAAGTAAAACGCAAAACAGCGGTAGGGTGGGTAAACTACCCAAACATCCCTAAGCTCAAAAACAATAACCAAACAGAGTTTGAGTTAAGCACTTTATTGCATGACTTAAATGAAATAAAACCACCAATTACATTGGTTGTATCAACCCGTTTCTGGGGCAGATTCCATTAATTTTATCCAAACGATTCAACCAATATTTATGCTCGTTCAAATGTTACAACGGGTACTAACCAAACACTGTTAGATATAATCGACCATGTTTGCCGAGGTATATCTATTAAACCAGAGGTTAATGGTTATCATCTTGGAAAACTAACAACCGCATTTAATCAAACACAGTTATACCTCAAAGAACTTGATCTCAATAAATATTACAATGATGGATTAGAAAATAATTTACATGAATTGCTGATGATACCTGATAGGAAATTCAATGAGATAACTCAATAGTTATCAGGTTTTGATTCTGAAATGGATCACGCGGCAATTCATTTATTAACTGCATTATATTCTGATGCAAGAAATATTGTTGCGCGAAGAAGCACAAACGAATTAGTAATCAGTAGTGAGTTAACAGATCAACTTTATAACTACATCAATCTTGGTTTACAACGTAACTTACAAACCAGCTTACCTAAAAAGTCAGATAGTATCTTGGTTAATGATATTAGAGAAAGCTGTGAACAAAATTGGCAAAACCATATAGCAGTGCATCAAACTAAGTTAGCTGAAGTCTTTTCATATTATTTAGGAAGACTTAAAGTAAATTTAACAAAGCAGAGTGACGTGGTCTAATTGATTCGACTAACCCAGTTAAGACATAATTAACTTAACTGG
>NZ_CEZLMY010000283.1:0-2881 GCF_983033635.1 Psychromonas sp.
GCAGGAAAACAGATATTGCTCAAGATAACGGCGGTTAGGCAACCCGGTGTTTTCATCATAAAGTGCAAGGTAGCGGATGCGCGCCTGATCTTCATGCTGCTGCGTTATATCCCGTAATATAACAATATATTCATTGTCATCACTGTAGCTGCAACGCAAGTCAAAATAAATTACTTGCTGCTCTAGAGGACAGACCACCGTTTGATCGACTACTTGCTGGGCAATAGTTGATTTTTCTAGCGCAGTTAACAGTGCCTGCTTGATTGATACGGGAAATTCGCTCAACTTATGGTACTGAGAAAAATCAATAGCTTGTGCTTTATCTGCTTGATGGGTATCGAGCAAATCACCACTTTTTGATAACCTTAAAATAGTATCTGGTATAGCATTAAATAATGCCCCCTGCGCCTGATGGGCTTGGTGCAACGCCATCAGCGTTTGACTGGATCTAATAATATACTGAACTCTACGGGTTAAAATCGTCCAGTTAATTGGTTTAGTAAAAAAGTCACACGCCCCAACTTGATAAGATTTTTCTATCGAAACTAAATCAGTTAAATTGGTCATAATGACCACTGGCACCAAAGAGTAATATTGTTGACGAATCTGCCTGCACACTTCAAAACCACTTTTACCGGGCATATTGATATCAAGCAAGATAAGATCAGGACGTTGATCGGTAAATGCCTGTAACAGTGATTCTCCATTATCAAAACTTAATACCTGATAACCTTGCGCATACAAGGTTTCTTCGAGCAACATACGCATCGAAAAATCATCATCAGCCACCATAATTTGATATTGTTGAGACATATATCGACTCCTAATCAGTCACTTTAGTCTAATCTTCTTCAGTATAGTTTATTATATAAAACAATTATCAATCCAACCCCAGGTATTAATTTACTAAATTTGCAGATCACTATTGGATAGTTAAATAGGCAAGAGGTCCTTATGATCAAGTTAACAACGATAATAATTTTAATGCTGATTTCTATTAAGTCCATCGCAGCTGAATCCACACTTATTTTTCTGAATTGGAACGAATACATGGATCCCGAACTGATTGCGGATTTTGAACAGGAATTTAATGTCAAAGTGCTAGAAATTTATTATGAGACAGAAGATGAACGCGATCGTTTACTGGCGCAAAACGATGGCAAAGGATACGACCTGGTACTGTCATCAGATATAGGTATCAATAAATATTATCGTGCGGGCTGGGTCAGTAAATTAAATTTCAAGCAGATTGACAATATTAAATATATAGATCAACAACGTTATTATCCAATAGCGCTTACCAAAGATTATGGCGTACCGTTTTCATGGGGCACAGTGGGTTTAATGTATCGCAAAGATCTGGTTAAAGAACCCGTTACCTCATGGCGACAGTTTTTTTACCCCGATCCAAGCTTAAAAAACAAACTGATGGGCTTTAACGATACCGACACCCTGATGCCCATTATTTTATTTGCGCTGGGCTACGATGTTAACCAGTGGGGCGATAAACAAGTGTTAGCCAAAGTCGAGAAAGTATTAACCGAACAAAAAAAATATGTGCAAACCTATCGGGTATCATCTCTCACTGAAAATTCAAAATTAGTCAAAGGCGAAATAGCTATGACCATGGATTTTAACGGCTCAGGTAGCGCATTAAAGGCATTACATAGTGAAATAGAGTATGTTATTCCCCAGGAAGGCACCATGATTTGGATTGATTATCTGTTTATTCCTGAAAAAACCCAGCAAAAAAAATTAGCTCACCAATTTATTAACTTTATCAATCGTCCCAAACGCGCGGCACAATTAACAAAATATATCCACTATGCTAGCGCCAATACGGGGGCATTAGCTTTTTTGCCCGAGCAGATTAAAAATTCTCCGACCATTTATCCCGGCCAAGAGTTATGGGATAAATCGATGTTTTTTCCAATTATTAGCCCCCGAACTGAAAAAAAATGGAGCCAAATCACCGCTCGGTTGTTTAATAAATGAAACTGCAATCCAAGATCATCATAACCGTTATCCCTTTTGTACTGGCACCAGTATTGATTATCGCACTATTGGTGGTCGATAATTATATTCGTCAGATAGAACAAAATATCGAACAAAGGGTTGAACAGATACTTACTCAAGTCAGCCAGGATGTGCAGCAATATCTTCGCACCAATACTGCCAGCCTTGATCTGCTAGCGAAAAACGAAGTCCTGCAACGTTATTTGTTAATAGACGATGAATTTGTGCGTTTTGGCATCTATCAAAAAAATATACTTAAAATATTCAGTGGTTTTAATGAGGTTTTCCCCAATTATTATGAAATAAAAATACTACAAGCAGATGGTTATGAGGACACTTGGTATTCTAATACAAATGCCGATAATTTAAGTGTTCAAGAAGCTGACAGTGAACTTTTCCAAAAAATGCACAAATCTAAAGCAGATTTAAACACTTACTTTCTCGAAAACCCGGACAACCTGGAACAGAGTTTATATATCAGCAAACGCATGGTACTCGCCAACCGGCATAAATTGGGTGATAGCGCTGAAGCGCAATTACGAGGTTATTTGATCGCTACCACCGATTTGTCTTTTTTTTCTAACCTGCTCGACAAAAGTATTTTTGGTGAACAGGGGCATCTGTTACTGCTCAACCAGAATGGAAAAATTATAGCAAGTTCTTACAACAGCCGCCCAGATCAACACCAGATTGATATAGACTTTGATAAAGCTTCTGCACAATCAGATCACGAAAATTTTTCTGTTATGGAGATCGGCCATCAAAAACATCTGTTCCGCAGCCTGCGCATTAATGAGCAACTACTCTTAGTAGTGATGATACCGGAGCTCGAATATCAGGCCAAGATGAGTGATTTTTTAACCAC
>NZ_CEZLMY010000284.1:0-2859 GCF_983033635.1 Psychromonas sp.
GGTAAAAACAATAGGTTATCGTCCCCAGTTTTTATTAACGTATGTAATTACCCGAATAACGCTACAGATTTCACGACAGAGCGTTTATATATTATCCAAATGTACCGCAAGCCTAGTGTTTACGGGTGTTACTGCGAATTATATTAAAAATAAACGAAGTGATAAATACAGCTAAATGCCTGTTAAACCGGTTTTTTTGTATATTTAGCAAACAGTTTTAGTGATTTAAATCTAAAAATGGATGAAAACTTGTAGTTTTAGCTATCTGATTTACTAAGTTAGAGAGCTAAAAAGCCGGTTAATAGATAAAAAGGCAGATTTTACAGCTCGATAAGCTCAAAACTGCTAAGTGCATAGATGGGTATATTATACATTTTATGTTAAATAGAATTATGCTCAATAGCATGGAAATCTAGGGTGGATCAGAGCTGGATCCAAAGTTCCATTATCACTGATAATTGAAGTTTGGATTAAGATCTTTGCTTTAGTAAATTCAGGGGGCAAAGGAGGGTATGGAAATTTAACCAGTTGTACTTTTGTAGTTTAAAACAAGATCAAATACCGTTATTGAAGTCATAGATAAGGTCTTGTTATATAAGCTAATATATGACCAACCAGAAACCGCTTTGCTTGATATACTGATACTAATTGTTATTTTTGATGCGATTCATAAGCATTGTAAGTAATTCTAGACAATGTTTTTCATAGCGAATTTAATCTTGAATATATGGCTACAACCGGACTGGATGACTACAAGACCAATGCCGCGTTTTAAAGTCACAACCCCTTATTTAAAAACAGCGAAACCTACCATATAGAAAAAGAAAGCACCGCGTAAACGCAGTAAAGGAAAATAAAATATACTTAGCTGTAATCAATTTCATTTCGATAAATCGACCTTAACTTGTCGTTGTCCTACGGGTTGTCAGGTTCAATGTAATCTGAAAAATCTACGCTCGCTTTCTCCCAAAAGCGAGCAAAAACGGCATGATTATTTTAAATGGAAAAAATGAATAGTGGTGCAGATTGGAAATCGGCTCTAACTTGGATTTGGACATTTTCACGTTAGTGATTTTTACTTAACATGGTAAAGTTCGCAATAATCTAGGTATTACAATCCAATGTGACGAAAAATTGGCTGAAACACCGTATGAATTGATGGAAGAGATTAATTCCTCTTCCATCCAGATAAATGCGAGTTTTAGATCCTAATGTGGTTGTTCTTGATAGCTATCTTCATTGTTATCTAACCATTTTTCCAAACCATCAATTGTTCCAAAAAAGAGGCACTGCTTATCCATGTCCATAATATTCCAAGTTTCATTGACGGTATCGTACATGGAAAAAACTTTAGTTTTACTGTTGGTCATACTAACTCCCTATCTAATAAACGCTTAAATTTTGGATTTGTTAAATTAAATCTGAGCAACTCTTTCACTTTTACACTTATACTTTAAAAAGAGAGCCATTTAACGCCGCAAACAACAGCCGTTATGCGTCTGCTTGCTTTGCCTTGTTGAACGAAGCCGCTATGCGGCAGAATAAAACACCCACTTAGCTAATCTCTAAGTGTACTCAACCTCGAGTGTGTTTAATCTTGGAATCATAACGAAGGTAAACGAAAGGCGGATAAAAAGCAAGTGAAAGGGTGGTTTTAATTCTCTGTACGCGAGTCACCTCAACCTATTGAAGTGACAGCACCATTATAAAGACGTCGAGAGAATACTTAATATGGTTAAGCGATACCCTGCTGTAGCAATTGAATCTATTAAAAAACTTTAGGTGAAGCTGATAAACAGCAGCTTCAAAAGAGCTTTATTAAAGTATTACTGAGCGATGCTCCGTATGATCAATCCCTGGGTAAGCTGAAAAACGATATGCTTTCTGATGTTGTTGATAGTTGGTCAGATTAGAAATAATTACTGGGGCGAACCAGGTAAGGAACTTCTATTTTGCACGCTATTGTTTAATCAAATACCTTGTTCTCCTAAATTTTAACTGCACAATACAAGGTTACTAACTTAATGGAATTGGTATAAGAAGATTGGTATTGCTAGCAGGCAATATCAATAGAACGGGGTTCGAATGATCTAATTGAGAAAACTAACCTTAGCTGTTTCTCTAATATTTAGGGGCTTGTTAGACAAAAAAGATCCAAAATAGTATAAATGAGATACTGATAATGACGATTGGGGACATTTGAAGCACCATCAGTACATTAGCAAGTACTTTTGCAAAAAAAGAGTTGCTGGGTTTCTTCGTTTCTTTTTGTTGTTGAAATTGCTGTTTAGGTGTGACGTCCTTGAATTCAGGAAAATGATTACCATCTGCCATTTTAGCGTGTGGTTCTGAAGAAATTAACCAGTGCACTTTATCACCACTTTGTGTGTCATTACCTGTTGCCATATATTCAACATTGCCATTGCCTTTAGGCTTTGATTTAAAGTCAGCTTTAACTTGCCATTTTTGTTTGCGTTTCTGCTCTACTATTTTTTTTAATCTTTTCTTTGCCGAGCTGTAATTGTGGTATTTCTCGGTATATTTAAATTGGTTATCTTCTCCTTCATCATGATAGACAAGTGCTGTTAAATAATATTCGTTATCTGTTTGTTCTTCACTTTTATCTGTTGCTCTGTTCATTTTAAGTTTCACTTATTGCTATCTAATAACCAATTCCATCATTTTCATGCTTCGCTATACACATATCGCAGTAATGATTGTAAATATTTACTATCAATTTGATCATTTCAAAAAATGATTGTGCCATTACATTAACCAACAACCCAAAAGCATTCGAAAGTAATTGACCTGGTCAACTGAATTCGGTCACCCTAGTTAAGTTCTTTAAGCTACCTTTTT
>NZ_CEZLMY010000285.1:0-2847 GCF_983033635.1 Psychromonas sp.
AAAACCATCATCTGATTGCAGTAAAATAACATTTTTATTCAGCATGTTATTAACATTACTGCCGGTATAGGAAAGTTTAGCGCTACTATTTTCAAAGAAAGTCGTCTTCCCCGTCACCGTAAGGATGGGCTGCGCAAAATTGCTATCATCATCCACGCTGAAATTCATGCTTGCACTGATTGAACTGGAACCATTGGTATAATCTGCATCCCAGACAATGCTCTTATCCTGGGTTATAATGGTTAAATCTCCCAAATTGAAAATTTTAGCAACGCCACTAATTTCCTGACCATCAAACGTCGCCGTTTCTTTCCCCCCTTGATAAGCAAAGTTAATTTTATTGCCTGCGACACCATTACCGATAATATTACCTTTAACAGTACCATGCACATCAATGCGCATTGCGTCAGCACTTTGACTTGCGCTAAAATCAACCGCATTTTCAGCGCCACTAATTAGCGAGCCATTTTTTATATGAATGCCCTTACCCGCGGTCATTACACCATCAATCTTAATGGCGGTACCATTTTCGCTAACAATGCTTTTGCCTGCTTCAATATTCAGGTTGCCATCAAAAGTTGTATCTTTATCAATATAAATGCCATTGGCACTCTCACCGCTAACCGTAATATTATTTTTAAAATAAACGTGTGAAGAAATTGCCCCCTGAGACTCAAGACCGTTACCTTCTGAGACAAGAATGTCATCACCAGTATAACTGCCCCCTTCATTGGGTATAATAACAGTTTCGCAGACAGTGTTTGCCGGGCAATCGGCAGCCCAGAGATAAGTGGGTGTAAATAAACAAGATGAAACCAAGACTGACAACAGACTAGGTTTAAAAAGGTGATTAAGTTGCATAACAGTTACTCTCAATAGTAATTAAATTCGATTTAAGAAAAAATGGTTAGAAGCTGGCACGTACACCAAGCTTCAAATACTGCATTTGAGAATCATCTTTTCCCATTGCATAACCTTCTTTAAACTGCAGATCTTCAAAATAATATTCAGCCTGAAGTTGAACAGAACTAGAGATCGAATAAGCTAACCGCATTGCGTAACGAGCCACTTTGCTTTTTGTTGCAGTCTCCGGGAAAGAAGCACTCTCATACCATGAAGATGTTTTGCCATAATCAAGCGAATAACGGATATAGGGAGAGACAACGAATCCCATTGGCGCCCTCCAGTGAAGATACCATCGCGCTTGATGATTTTTTGTATTATCAGTTAACCCCCAAGTTTCGCCTTTATCGCTGCGTTCACCGGTATTGTAATAAGCGAGGGTTGTTGATAAATTTTTCGAAAAAGAATAACGAACACCAGGTTCAACTTCCCAAGTTATATAGTCACTGTTTCTGACGGTTCCGCTAACATTTTTATCTTCTTGACGTGCTAAGCCAAAATCAATTTCGCCCCAAAGAGCCCATTGAGAATTCAAATCGAGCACGTATTTAGTTTCAGTTTTATAAAAATCCGTTGTCGAACGAGAGCCGCTGTCATAGTTAGTGATATCTTGACGGATTTTTACACTTGGCTGGATCCAGCTTCTATTAAAACGAAAACGATACGCAGCTCCACTATCCGCTCGTATATATACCTGCTTTGAATCATGGGTACGATTTCGGTATCCCAAATTAAAATACCAATTTGAACCATCAGGATTAAGAGTCATATCAATACGTGGTCCTGAATAGCTATAATCGCTTTCATATTTACCAGACTCATAACTAGCCACCAGATTTGTTTTAGCCTCTGCATTTACAGAAGCAAGCACAGAGATAACACCAAAACAGAGTGCAGCTCTAGCTGTTGTATTTAGGCTTGATTTCATGGTAATTGCAAACTCCCTTTTCTTTCATTTAATAGGTTTAATTTAAGTGCTGCGTTCTAGTAGTAAATTTTATTAAAACGAACAGCTATTCATCAGTAAGACACAAAATGATTATATGATGCTAGCAGTTCCATTACTGTGACCCAGCTCAAAACAAAAGAACAACGAAAGCATTTGAAGACAACCGCAAATCAACATCTTTATTTACATAATAAAAGGTCAAATCAATAGAAAAAGATAGTAAAACTAGAAAAAAAAAGGCACAAAATACTGACAACACCCTATCCAGCGTCTATCTTTAGTTGAAAAGAAAATAAAATACAAGTCACACTTTCAAAGAAAAAGAGGAAAAACAGATTGTAGCTTTTGCTTTATCATTTACACTTACTTACACAACCGCAAGCAAATGAAGATCCGCTTGCTTTATGTTATATAGAATAATGTAACCATATTATTGCGTTATTGCGTTATTGTAATATTCATAGAACCGACAGCAGAGGTAAGAAAATTGAAAATTAAAACTTGTATTTTAGCCTTGATCACAACCACCATTCTAAGTGGCTGTAATCCAAACAATGACCAACAGATTAATGATAATAATGAGCAACCTTATATTGGCCCAATTGCTTCAGGAGTTAATATCACAGGTGATAGTTTGATTGGTTCAACCCTGACTGGAAACTATAGCTTTACAGATCCCAATTATAACCCTCGTTCAGAAGGGACGAGCGAATACAACTGGAAAGTAAAAGGGAACGATGAAAGTATTGGTAATGAATTAACCTATCTGCTAACTGAAAATGAGTTTGATAAAAATGTCTACTTCTGCGTTACCCCCGAGGCAACATCTACAAAAACAGAAGATGAAGCAGAAGATGAAGATGAAATTGAAATTGTCACAGGAGAAACTAAGTGCTCAGTAGCGACTGAAAAAGTTACAGATCCAAGAGGCTCAAAGCCGGAAGCCAGTAATGTGACAATTAATAATAGCGAACCAACAGTAGGTGATACATTAA
>NZ_CEZLMY010000286.1:0-2812 GCF_983033635.1 Psychromonas sp.
GCACTCAATAAATTTGGTATTTATAACGATGGAGTCGGCACCAGTGAGTTATCAACTTTAGATCCGACTCGAGCGCTTAACCCAGAGCTTGCTGAAATTATGCAAATAGGTATTGAACATGGTTATAAACAGTTTTTAACTGTGGTTGCACAAGGTCGGAATATGTCACTCTCAGAAGTTGATAAAGTTGCACAAGGACGCGTCTGGACGGGGGTTGATGCAAAACAACACGGACTTGTAGATCAACTGGGAAGTCTGCAGGATGCAATTAATCAAGCTGCTGACCTTGCACAATTAACACAATTTGATATACAAGAGATCGCCCCTACACTGTCTACAAAACAGCAGTTACTCAATGAGATGTTCACATCAGGCGTGAAGTTATTAGCGCAAACAGTTCAAATTAGCCCTGTTTTATACCAAACAATAAACTTACTGCAATCACAGACGGCGATATTAACAAGGTTTAACGACCCACAAGGTCGTTATGCTTATTGCCCAATGTGTATAATCAAATAAGTAAACAAGATAGGGGCTGATTACCCCTATCTCTTTTATCGATTAAGAAACAGATCAGAGACTTGATGAATATTAAGATTTATCCACTGCACTACTACACACAATCAGGTAATCTAAAACCACCAATATTTTTTTACTTTACCCTACTCTTTTTAGCAAGAACATGGGCATTGTTAATTATTTCTGTAGCTTCTCGTAATACAGGTAATAAAATATTAGCTATGTTCTATCCTGATAAGACACATTTTTATTTAGGATTGATTTCTGGTTTTATTGCTCTGTTGTTGTTTCTGCTGTCAGGAAGGGATCATGATAAACATTACTGGCTGTCGAAATTATGGCAAATCGGCTATCCATTTTTACTGTTGAGTATTATTACCGATTTTGCTCTGCAACTTTATTATTTGTCTATTAATCACTTTCAATATTCTTTGGGAGCATCGCTGCAACTGGTAATTATCATTTGGTCATTACTATACAGCGTGCGCAGCAAGCACTTGAAAGCGAGTTTTGTACGTCATAATTAAAAATAACACAGATAAATTACACCTTATCTGTGTTATTCATAAGTTATACCAATCGCATTAATTTTGTAATCTAATTCCATTCCGCAAAACTAATTGATCTGTTTTTATATTGGGAAGTGCGATTTTAACCGCGCAATATCATAGGCGCGACTAAAGTCGCACTTCCATGAATAGATCATAATATTAAGCTGATTGGTATTAAAAGAGCAATTAATGTAATTTTAGGCGTGGTCGCAATACCCGGTTAATACGCTCTACTAATGAGATTAATGCGGTCCGGAAATAGCCGTGAAGTGCAACCTGGTGCATACGATACAATGAGATATAAACCATACGCGCTAAACGACCTTCAATTTTCATTGAACCTTTCATTAAATTACCCATTAAGCTGCCGACAGTGCTGTAATTGCTTAATGAAACTAATGAGCCATAGTCTCTGTATTTATATGAGACTAATGATTTCTCCTTGATGGTGGCAATAATATTTTTTGCAACTAATGATGCCATCTGGTGTGCTGATTGCGCACGAGGAGGTACAAAACCTCCATCAGGAAGCGCACAACTTGCACAATCCCCGATCGCATAAATAGCATCATCAAGCGTGGTCTGCAAACTTGCTTTAACCACTAGTTGATTAACTTGGTTCGTTTCAAGACCTGCAATCTCTTTTAAGAAATCAGGAGCTTTGATACCAGCCGCCCAAACGATTAAATCTGCAGCAATCAGCTCGCCTTCCTTGGTCAGCAAGCCCTGCTGCGTCGCTTCTATAACCATAGTTTTAGTGCGCACATCAACACCCAATTTTAGTAACTCTTGATGGGCTGAAGCTGAGATCCGCTCAGGAAGTGCAGGCAAAATTTTAGCACCCGCTTCCACAAGACTGACTTTTAAGTCTGACGCTTTAATATGCTCAAAACCATAACTGGAAACTTGTTGCAGTGAGTTATAAAGCTCGGCTGATAATTCAACGCCAGTTGCACCCGCTCCCACTATCGCAACACTAACTTGTTTTGTTTCTTGTACACCAAGCTGTAAATATTTATTTAACATACGGTTATGAAACTTTTTAGCCTGCTGCGGACTATCTAGAAAAATGCAATGTTCCGCTACACCTTTTGTCTTGAAATCATTACTAACACTGCCAAGTGCCATCACCAGAATGTCATAACTGACTTCGCTTTCAGGTAAAATCTGCGTGCCATCTAGATCGTTCAGTTGCGCTAATTGAATCTGTTTATTTTCCCGATCAATATTAGCTAATGCACCAAGTTTAAAATTAAAACCATGATTTTTTGCATGTGCACGGTAACTTAATGCATCAATACCATCATCTAAAGAGCCTGCGGCCACTTCATGCAATAATGGTTTCCACAAATGTGTTCTATTTTTATCGACTAAGGTGATATGGGCTTTTCTTTTACGTCCTAATTTATTGCCTAATTCAGTCGCAAGTTCAAGGCCTCCAGCCCCACCACCAACAATAACAATTTTATACATATATACCTCAATTTTAGAAAAATACGATTACATTAAAATTCTGGATAAGTGCACAGGAGATAACTAAAAACACTAATGTAATAGGATTTAATAAACTGGAATATCAGAACTATATCACAAGAAAATGTAACTATGTTACAAATGTTAATTGAGTTAACATTAAATAGGTTGATTTTGCACTAATGTGGTAATTTTGTTACAAGGCGGAATTATAAGCAGAAAAAAACAACAAAAAAAACACGTCTTCATCAGCTAACCAAGGGGGTAAA
>NZ_CEZLMY010000287.1:0-2811 GCF_983033635.1 Psychromonas sp.
AATTTGCAGATATTATTTTTAACTTGTTGGAAATTAGGAAGAAAATTGGTCATATAAGCTTCAAATAAAATCACATTGTTATCGATTGCTGCCTGATAAAGGATCTCAACTTGCTGCGCATTGGATGCTAAGGGCTTTTCACAAATAACATGTTTTCCCTGTTGCAGCATCTGTAATGTTTGCTCAAAGTGAAAAGAGTTCGGGCTTGCGATATAAACCGCTTGGATATTTTTATCGAGACTCAGTGTTTGCAGATCATCAAAACAATTTCTGACATTAAATTTGTCTGCAAAGTCCTGAGCGTTTTCTATTTCTCGGGAATAAACTGCGCTGAGTTTTAGTTGTTTAGCCACTAAGGTTGCGTTAACAAACTTTTCACTGATCCAGTTGCTACCAATGACTGCAAAATTGATCATCCAGAACTCCTAATATTAATGTAAAATGTCAGCTAAGTATGTTGAAATATTCAAATAAAACAAGCAGTAAAATAATATGATGAACTTAAATACAGCATTAATTAATCAAACACTTGCAAGCGAATTATCGATCACTGCAAAACAGGTTACCGCTTTCGTTGCACTTTATGATGACGGAAATACAGTGCCGTTTATCGCACGTTATCGCAAAGAGGCCACTTCAGGTCTTGATGATTGCCAACTTCGTTTATTGGAAACGCGTTTAATTTACCTGCGTGAATTAAATGTTCGTCGTACTGCTATTTTAAAGACCTTGGCAGATCAGGATAAGTTAACCTGTCAGTTAAAAAGCCAAATAGAATCTTGTGTAAATAAAAGTGCACTTGAACTCCTATATCTGCCTTTTAAAAGTAAGCGAATTAGTAAAGGAACAGTCGCGATAGAGGCGGGACTTGAGCCGCTTGCAGATAAGTTATGGTATCAAGATGAAGCAGATAAAGAGTTACTTGCAAGAAAGTACTTGAACGCTAAGCAAGGTTTTAATGATATTAAAGCGGTCTTGGATGGCGCATTAATTATACTTGTTGAGCGTATCGGCAGTGATATTGTGCTTTTGGAAAAACTACGAAAACATTTATTAAGCAATGCGTTGCTTGTTAGTAAAGTGGTTAAAGGCAGCGATCAAACTGCTAGTAAATTTAAAGACTATTTTGATTACAGTGAGCGTTTAAATAAAATTGCATCACATCGTTTATTGGCGATGGTGCGCGGTAAAAATGAAGGTTTTTTAAAACTGAAGCTACAGGCCGATCCAAAGCAGGATAAATCTAGTAAAACATCATATTGTGAAATATTGATAGCCAATCATTTAGGTTTTTCACTAAACAGTTTGCCAGCTAATAGTTGGCGGGCAGAGGTGATTAAAAAAGCCTGGAAAAGTAAATTAGCGGCTTTATTAGAAACGCAGTTAATTTCATCTTTAAAAGAAAAGGCTTATGACAGTGCGATTGATGTTTTTGCCAGTAATTTAAAAGATCTTTTAATGGCCGCGCCAGCCGGGCGTAAAGTGGTGCTTGGTTTAGATCCCGGATTTAGAAGCGGTTGTAAAGTGGCGGTAATTGATGAAACGGGTAAGTTACTTGATTATGCAACCATTTATCCGCATGCACCTGTTTTTAAAGCCGAGCAAGCTGAAGTTCTGTTACTGAAATTAATAGAAAAATATAAAGTAGACCTGATTGCAATAGGTAATGGCACCGCATCGCGTGAAACGGATAGCTTTGTCCGGGACAGCTTAAGCAAACAATCAGCAAAGGTTACGCAGCTTATTGTCAGTGAAGCAGGTGCCTCTGTTTATTCCGCCTCTGAGCTTGCTTCACTTGAATTTCCACAGCTTGATGTATCAATACGAGGTGCTGTTTCTATCGCGCGTCGCTTGCAGGATCCGTTGGCCGAGTTAGTTAAAATTGATGCGAAAGCGATTGGTGTGGGTTTATATCAACATGATCTTAACCAGACGTTATTAAGCAAACGTTTACAAGCAGTGGTAGAAGATTGTGTTAATGCAGTGGGTGTTGATCTCAATAGCGCATCAGTCTCGCTACTGAGTTTTATTGCCGGATTAAACAATACCATTGCCCAGAATATCGTAAATTACCGCGATACTCATGGCATTTTCAGATCTCGTCAGACATTAAAAAAAGTGCCCCGTTTAGGTGATAAAGCCTTTGTGCAATGTGCCGGTTTCCTGCGTATAATTGATGGCAATAATCCGCTTGATAACTCTGCAGTCCATCCAGAAGCCTATAGTCTGGTTAATAAAATTGCAAAGCAGCAAAATCAAGAGGTAAAAGAGCTGCTTAATAATTTAGATTCATTAAATAAAGTAAACATAGAGCAGTTGGTGAATCAGCAGTTCGGGTTGTTAACGATTAAAGAGATTGTTAATGAGCTCAGTAAACCGCGACGCGATCCTCGTCCATTATTTAAAACCGTTAGCTTTGCAAAGGGTATCAACAAACTTGCCGATTTATCGCTTGATATGGTTTTACAAGGTGTGGTTTCTAATGTCACCAGCTTTGGCGCATTTGTCGATATTGGTGTTCACCAGGATGGATTAGTGCATATTTCGCAATTGGCAGACAAATTTGTCTCTGATCCATTACAGGTAGTAAAAGCAGGGCAGATTGTTAAAGTTAAAGTGCTTGAACTGGATCTTGACAGAAAACGAGTCGCTTTAACAATGCGCTTATAGCCGAATCACTTGCAAGTGCACATTTCAGCAAGTTGAGAGATGGCTATACCCAAACTATTTCAAGATGCAAATTCAGAGCTTCGCCTGGATGCTAGAACAAGACGCAACATGATGAGAATGGTTATTCCCTTTTCAAGTGTT
>NZ_CEZLMY010000288.1:0-2754 GCF_983033635.1 Psychromonas sp.
TGAAGCTGCATCAATCATTAAATCAGTATCATTGACGATCATACTCAGGGGCGGAAGCGCCTAAGCGCAATCGTTCAAGCAGCGCATGACCATTCAGAGCTACTTTACTGGTAAGGAACTTCGATTTTGAACGCTTGGGCGAATGCGAGCGAAAATGGGGTAATCTCAACAGATAAAGAGTGCAAAAGTTCTAAAGCGCTTTGTGCCCCGAGCGAGATAGAAAGCTAAGTCGCAAACGCCCACCGAGCGAGTTGTAATATTGTATTATCATCAAGGTTTCGCTATTGACACAACGATCGCTTTCTCCCAAGCGAGCTAGCAGGTTTCGAAGGCATATTCTGTGGCCTGATTGCAATGTACTTCAGCATGGCACAAGTACTTAACGGCGAATTTGGCCGTGAAGTACTGCCTGTAGGTAAAGCTGTATTTTAGTAAGTTAATATCACACCGGTATTATTTTTAAGCTAAAGTGATTGATTCGTTATCAGATTCGATTTGCTAACGGTTTTTTTATTCTTCAGAGCCGTCAATTCTATCCCCATACCACGCTGCTGCGTGACATGCTAAAACTCTTTTAAATTATTACACTGTGTCACCTTAAGGCTGATACATGAATAAAAGCCAGGTTACTTTTGAAAAATCAAAAAAAAATGCTCTATTAGTTAGTGCGACCGTTATCACTGAACTCTTTGTTTTTATCTTTATTATGGCCTTATAACGATAGGTTCCGTTTGAAACTGGAGTCATTAATAGTGACAGTAATAAGGAAGTAGAAATAATGAAAGAAGTTGCGTTTCGTTGGATTGATAAATACTTGGTAGATGTAAAAATAAAAGAAAACTTTTTAATCCTCTTTTTTACGCCACTCCTCGCGATTATCATGGTCTGTTTAGCGCTAATGAATGCTTCAGAGCGTCAGCAAGAACAGCTGTTACAGCAGAACATGAATACGATTGCCAACTTGATTTCACAGTCCAACCTGACTGAAAGCGATGTTACGCGCATCCTTGCTAACAGCAGTATTCAGGTGGGCTCAAAGGGCGTAAATACAACTGAGGTACAGGATGCCAGCTACAGTTTAACAACTCAGGCACAGCCAAGCTTACTCAGTACACTTAATCTTGGTCACGTCAGCATTATCATAGTGTCATGCTTACTCATCTCGCTATCCCTTTATTACATTATGACCTTTATGGGCGGGGCACTGTTTAACATCTACGATGCATTACGTCGTCTTGCCGATGGCGATCTGGTTTCTCGTATTGGTTATGCGCCAGCCCGAAATGAATTTAATCTAATAGCGCAAACGATTGATCGTGTATCTGAGCGCGAACAACAACTGGTGAAAGCAACGCAGGAAGCGATCGCACTGATCCAGCAAATTAGCTCGCAGTTGCGTCAACGCAGTAACGAGAATGAAGCGCTATCGAACCAACAGCAAGAACGCATAGATTCCTTGGCCAGTGCAACCGAGCAAATGGCAAGCTCAATCCGTGAAGTTGCGAGTCACGCACAAAACACCTCTAGCCAAACCAGCGAGGCAACGCAGACAACAACACAGAGTCTGACGCATGTCGATCAAACGCTTGATGCGATAAAGCAATTAGCCTCTGAAATTAGCTCAGCAGCCGATGCTGTAGCAAAACTGGATAACGATGCTGCGCAAATTGATAATGTAGTGACGACCATTAACTCTATCTCTGAACAAACAAACCTACTGGCATTAAATGCTGCCATCGAAGCGGCGCGGGCTGGTGAGCAAGGTCGTGGTTTCGCTGTTGTCGCCGATGAAGTTCGCACGCTGGCGGGTAGAACGCAAGAAGCAACGGTGGAGATCCAAAAAATGATTGAGTCGCTGCAAGGCAATAGTCAAGGATTAATGAAGGTAATGCACCAAACCGTCAATAATTCTGAATTGAGTGAACAACACATGAATACCGTCAGCAATGACATTCGGCAGATAGCAGAGAAGAATCAATATATTGCGGATCGTAGTACTGAAATTGCCACCTCAGCAGAAGAGCAGGGAGCGGTTGCTGATAATATAGCTTCCGATGTCGATCAGGTGCGCAGCCAATCGCGTTTAGTTGCTAAAATGATCACTCAGTCGGCTACAGAGGTGCAGCAGCTTAATAAGCAAGCTGATGTACTTGAAGACTTAATGAAAGATTTAACAGCATAAGTTATATATCCAAACTGTATGATTCAGGGCTTCCGTTGGGGATACATTTAAACATATTTTGTGACGAAGTGTGTTTCCATGGGCGCTCTCGAAGGATGAGCTTCATTGGCTTTTATTCTTCAGGGTATACTTTGTCTCTATATTCACAGAGATCTTCAATTAGGCAAGAGCCACAGCGAGGTTTACGCGCAATGCAGGTATAGCGCCCATGTAAGATCAGCCAGTGATGAACATCGACTTTAAATTCAGCTGGCACCACTTTCAATAATTTATCTTCAACCTGATCGACATTTTTACCCATGGCAAACTTAGTACGGTTAGACACACGAAAGATATGGGTATCGACAGCAATAGTTGGCCAACCGAAAGCGGTATTTAATAGCACATTCGCTGTTTTTCTGCCGACACCCGGCAGTGCAACCAGTGCATCAAGATCTTCAGGAGTATAGGAAGAATAAATATTGATTTGAACAGGATGTTTTATCTCATTATGCTCCGATTACGACAAAACCTTATCAGAATTTGTTATTCTCCTTCGTAAATATCCCTGTTTTATGTCTGTTTCTACCCGA
>NZ_CEZLMY010000289.1:0-2709 GCF_983033635.1 Psychromonas sp.
ATTTCTTCGAAACCTGGTCGTTTATGGTGTTTGCCTGACTGACCATTTTTAGGTAGCGGCAATTCGCCGGCAGAAAGAGTACCACTGCCATCAGTATCAAGCTGATCGAAATTTTCTAATAAACGCCCGCACACTTCATCTTTTGATAATACAGCGTCGCCATTTTTATCCATCTCCTGCAAACTCATAGGTTTAAAATTTTCCACGTTAGCAAAAGTATAACTAGCGCTGCCCATTAATAGTGCTGCTGTGATAAGTAACTGTTTTTTCATAATGACCTCATTTAGCTTATGTAAAGGTTTATTCGTTTTATTAACAAGCGAATAGATTGAAGCTAATTGTTCTAATCAGTCAATGTTGGCAGAGGTCTGCCAGCATTGATGATTTATCACTTAGCTCGGATAAATAAACTATAAAGATAAAATAAGCAGGAATTATGGAGAAACTAAGGAGATTTATATCTCTAATTTATAACCGACACCATATATCGATTTAATACATTCACTATCAGCTGATACCGCTTGCAGTTTACGGCGAATATTTTTGATGTGGCTATCAATGGTACGGTCTGTCACCACACGGCTATCTTGGTAGATGTGTGTCATTAACTGTTCGCGACTAAAGACTTGTTCGGGATGCTTGTTAAAAAAGGAAAGCAGACGAAATTCGGCTGGAGTTAACACAACAGCTTGCTCATTAAGCGAAACCGTCATTTTTTTATCGTCGATACAAAGTGCTCTATTAATATCGATCATCTTATTTTCTTCACTTGCTCGACGTAATATATTTTTAACACGCACCACCACCTCTCTTGGACTGTAGGGTTTACAGATATAGTCATCAGCTCCCAGCTCCAGCCCTACTAAGCGATCTATCTCATCGATTCTGGCTGTCGCCATCACCACAGGAACCTGACTGAAAGTGCGAAGTTCACGATAAATATCGAGTCCGTTTCGTTGTGGCAGCATTAAATCAAGAATCAGTAAATCAGGCTGATGTAACTTAACCCAATCTATCACTTCTAAGCCATTATCGATAATATGGGTTTGAAATCCAGACTGAGAAAAATATTCGCATAAAACAGTGGCCAGCGAAGGTTCATCTTCAACAACAAGAATAGTTTTTTCTTGATAATTCATCGTTTAAATATCCTTAATCGGTAACGAAACTTTAATTTGCAGCCCACCTAAAGGGGAGTGGTTTGCAACGATCTCTCCGCCATGGGTGTTTACAATATTTTGGCAAATAGATAAACCGAGTCCGGAACCACCATTAGCTCTGCTACGCGACTTATCAACCCGATATAATCGCTTAAACAGTTTGTTTAATGATTCATTTGGCACGGCTGGGGCACTATCTTCAATAATCAGTTCAATATTTTTTTTGTTTTGTAGCAAGGAGATCTGCAGCAAACCACCGGCATCGGTATAACGATAACTGTTTTCAAAAATATTTGAAATTAGCTGTGTTAATGACTTTTGATCGGCCTTTAATATAGCAGCAGGACAGCTTTCATAAAGCCGTTTTAACTGAATGTTTTTTTCTGCTAAACGAACTTCATTTTGGTTAGCTACCGTCTCTAACAATTGTGTCAAGTCGACAAGTTGCGATTTTTCAATATTCACCCCAGAGTCCGAAAGTGATAACTGGTAGAGATCATCAACCAGGCGACTGAGGTTCATCACCTGATTATGTAGCGATTTAATGTATTTAGGCTCAGGGTTACGTATGCCATCTTCAATCGCTTCAATTTCACTGAGTAAGACAGCAATCGGGGTGCGCAACTCATGCGATATATCCGCTAACCATTGCTCTCTTGATTTTTTTTGCAGTTTAAGTGTATTGGTTAAACTATTAAAAGTTTGCGACAACTCAGCTAACTCATCATTCCCCTGTACAGGGATTTGCTGTTGAAAGTCGCCACTTTGCAACGCTTTTGCACCTGAATGCAGATTTTTCAGAGGTTTCAGAAAATGTCGAACCAGTAAGCCCGCAACAACAAACGAAAACAGGGCGACCCAGGCAGCAATTAAGTAAAAATTATTTAACTGCTGTTTAAAAAAGCTTTCTGCAAGTGGGCTGGTAATCGTTTCTCTTTGCATAATAGAGATCCAGCCAACGGTTTTATTATTGACCGAAATCGGCACTTTAATAAATTGCGGATCTTTATTTTTATGTTTGCGCTTTTTAGGATGATCGAGAACAGGCTCACCATTTTCATTTAGCAGATGAATTCTTTCATGCAATAAAATCAATCCTTTAGGCGGAAAGTGAGCGGCTCGAGGTCGTTTGTCTATTGCGGGTCGAGCTATGATTTGCTGGAGCAGATCCCCCCATAAATAAGGTCGTTCTTTAATCATCTTCCAGCCATCTTGAGTCGAATAGTACTCACTAACTTGCAGCGCAATCACTTCAAGTCTTTCTACCTCTTGTTGGTTAAGGTAAGTTTGTAATCCGCTTTGAAAACTATTGTTAATCAGCAGCGCCATGCCAACCATCATTATCATGCTGGTTAGTAATAAAGAAACAAACAATTTATGAAAAATGGTTAAGCGCATTTTAATTACCTTGCAATAACGGATTTAAATTTTTTTAAATATTGCGATACCCAATTGATGCCAGCAACAATTATTTACAGCTGCAGATATCAATATGAAATAAATATTAAGGGCAGCTTTAATTAAAAGTAGATCTCTTAAACCTGAAGCT
>NZ_CEZLMY010000290.1:0-2704 GCF_983033635.1 Psychromonas sp.
ATACATTTGTCCGTCGCGAGCGCCGGACTCATGCACCTTGAGCCAGTCCTGTAGCAGCTTTGCCGACTCTTCGGCTGCGCCGTCATCATGCAGTATATGTGCTAAACCATGAATGGAATAGAGTGCCTGAGGCCGAATGTCCAAAGCCCGTTCAATAAGCTCGCGTCCACGCTTGCGTTGCCCTGCTTCACTCGCGGCAAATCCTAGCCGGGCAAGGAATGCCCAATCGTTGCCTAAAGCTTCTTCAACGGACTCGAATACATTCAGCACGGCATCCAATTTTTTGGGGCCACCGTAAAAAAACAGATACCCCGTTAGCAGGGAAATCACTAACAGATCGGCAGGCGTAGTTTCGATGTAGGCCAGTGCCTTTGCCAATGTAGCATCAGGCAGGTCAATCAAGCCGATAAGAACATCGATATGTTCATGTTCCCAGTCGGTTGCGTTCAATGATGCCCGTTCTGCAAGTTCTCGGTAGACTTTAGCATCCGGCTCGCCAACATCTTGTGCCACGTAATAGCGCGCAGCTGCAGCTAAAGCAAAATCCTTATCTAGCTCAAGGGCCTTATCAAGGGTTTCGGCCGCGCCAGATTCTGACCCTAGAATTAAATCGACTGCTTCCTGGTATAGTTTAACAGCTTCAGAGGACTCACTTGATAGTGTGTTACCAGTGCGTGTTTCGAACATGGGAAATCCTTATACAGTAGTTAATCCACCCCGGCAAAACCGGGGGCTAATTAGCGGAGTTCCTCAAAGGCACAGAGCTCAATTACGTTCGACCGTAAAACGACTTTATTTGCCTGTCCTCTTTATCTCCAGTAGTCGACTGGTTAATCTGTGCAAATATATTGCTGAAGAAATTTATTTGAAGTTCTCGTTGTGCATTCGTTTAGGTTTATTTATCTGGGCCGGAGAACATTATATTCCTAATATTAGTAACAATTCCTCTCTGACCCAGTTTTACGTTTTGCATAAAGCAATGTTACTTTTCCTAATGATAATAAAAGTAAAATAATTGCACCTTCTGGCTCAGAAGCATCAAATGCTATCGCACTTAGGCTAATGTTAGACAAGAAGCCTAAAATAACATAACTCTTGTTGTTTTTTTTCGAACTCATTTTCCTTGGCAGAGTAAATGCTTTTCCAGATGCCGATAAAGGCGGTAATAGCTACTACACCAGATAAAAAAGATATGACCATTACAGTGTCAAAAATTTAGCTTAAGGTAAATATGATTTATTTTATTCATCTATATCAAATAATTTAACAATACCAACGTGCTGTATTCAGTTGTTGAGAATGCACTCAATCTGGTTGAGCCTAATCTTGATATTTTTGCATAGATGATGAAGGCGCTTGATAAATCAGTTATTGATAAGCCATCAATTCAAGTCGCTAAAACAAATCCAGACAACCTTATCACCCGAGGTCTTAGCAAAAGAACCGTTGATGTGATTGCAAGTCGTATCCGAATAATTCTACTCCTCCGTCAGAACTGCAATAAAATCTGAAGGTTATATTGTTAATGAGGGGGAATCCAAACTTTTAAAAAGTAATCAGCGGAAAATAGTGACTGGATTGGTGGTTTCTGAATCTACTGTACGTGTTCCAAAAAAAGCCCGTCGAGATTATCGTAAACAATCTTATTATTTGCTCAAGAATGGTCTTGAACAGTGTAATGGAGTATAGGAGAATTTAACCCTCTTTATATTGATGAGATAATTGGTAAAGGACAATATATTCTATCTGTAGAACCTGACAACAAGTATGTACGAGATTCACTGTTCCAGTTAGGTGGGCTAAAGAAAGAATTATTCTGTTTATAGTGGTCAAGGAAAAGCGTAAAAAAAGGCGAGATATAATAACAATTGAGATAATAACTAACCGAGATGAGTCTGAATGACACTATCTGTTGCTCCCTGTGGCTTAGTTAAAATGGCCACTCATTTAGAGTTAAATGAATAATGTTTTGTAAGTCGGTTCACGCCCTGAGGATTAGTTCAAGCTTTTCCTCAGTCTAATAATGGTGAACCGCGATCTTTTAATGCTCTTAAATAACGAACTTCGTTATAAGGCTTGTGATCCTGCCAGCACCTATAAACAATTCTGATCCATTTGAATGCAAGGGCACGAATAGCGGCTTGATGTGAACTGCCCAATTCTCTTTTTTTGAGATAAAAAATTTTAGCCCAATACGAACTATAAATTGAATGAGAAGCCCATTCGATAAATGTCTGCCTCAAAAACTTAGGGCATTGCCAACGCCAATGTACCCATGACTTTTTACCACTACGCTCTGTAACTGGGGCTATTCCTGCATATTGTTGTAGCTGTTGAGCAGAAGTGAATCGGTCTCTTTGCTCACCTAAACCTGCTAGTAATCGTGCGGATAGGCAAGCTTATATTCCTGGTAGACCTGTAAATAATTCGGCGTCAGGTAATATTTTCATTAACTCTTCGATTTTATGATCGAACAGTTTTATGTGCTTCATTGCACATATAATTCACTCTAGTAAAGCTGTCATAAACAGAGAATGGGTATCAATGACTGCTTCATCTTCAGTTAGCGGCATTGCCTCTTTTATGGCATTTACACGCTTAGTAATTTTCTGTATATCACGTATATAGTTATTATGAAAAAAGTCCTACAAGGTGTCTTTGTGGGCTCTCTGTGCTTGCTGAAGAGTGGGCCAACGAGTCATAA
>NZ_CEZLMY010000291.1:0-2678 GCF_983033635.1 Psychromonas sp.
AAACTGAAATATATGAGAAATAGTGTGTTGGATATTATACGAGAATATAATGTATCTCTTGCCGGAATACGAGTAGCGGAGAGTAATTCACAAAATATGGATGTTTGTAGGTTGCATATTGAGGGAGTAATACAAGAAGCATTTTCAAGCAGCTCTGTTAAAAATTATTTTGTGGGGCGTAAGCGATCAATATCTTCGCGTTTAAATATCTCTACCACTGATTTTGATGACTACCTGAAAGGCAAACAAAATTATGACCTAGTTTTGAATTGGGAAGTATGTAAAACATCAGTTTCTCGAGAGTCGGTATTTGTAGCATTAGGGGCTTTATCATAATGTATGCTTATCAGTTGGCAGAGGTTTCATTTCGCAAAATTTCTGAAATAGGACAAGAAGGGAAGAACTCTAAGGTTTATCGTATCCATGACAGAAATATGGATGCAGAATTGGTTATTAAAGAAGTTGAAAAAAAATCAGGAGACTTTTCTCCTGACTATTTCGAAGAAGCACAAATTTTATATAAGAGTTCACACCCTAACGTTGTCCAAGTTAGTTATGTCTGTGAAGATGATAATAATGTCTATATTGCGACACCTTATTATAAAAATGGTTCTTTAAAGTCGTTAATGGCAACAAGGTTTCTAACAGTAAGAGAAATAATTAGATATTCAAGTCAATTCCTAAGTGGACTGCAAAACATTCACTCAAAAAAATTAATCCATTTCGACATTAAGCCTGATAATGTTTTGTTATCTGATCGAAATGAAGCTTTGCTGTCTGATTTCGGGCAAGCGAAACCAATTAACCTACATGGACTCGCTCAGCAGTCTAGACTCTATCAAAAGCAATACCCACCCGAAGTTTTTGGTAATTCATCACATACCTATGATAATCGATTTGATATTTATCAAGTTGGGCTTACTATGTATCGAATGTGTATAGGAGACGTTGCTTTTAACGAACAGCTTTCAAGATATACAACTTGGGAGGGGTTTGGTGGTGATGTTCGTAATGGTAAGTTTCCAGATCGGAAGGCTTATCCACTTCATATCCCTAAAAAATTGCAAACGGTAATCAATAAATGTTTAAAGCCAGATCCTGGTCAAAGGTATGGTTCACCGATTGAAGTTGTAAACGCACTTGCTGATATTGATGGCTCTATACTAGACTGGCAGTATACGCTCGAAGATGATAAGCGTATTTGGGAGCAAGAAGTTGATGGTACTCGGAAGTTTATTTCAGTATGTCAGCAGCTTACGTCTATTGCATACAAGCACAAAGCTTCATCGACGCCAAGGCGTGTACGAGAGTTCTGTAAAACTAAAATTAGCCATAATGATATTGTAGAGTTTTTAACTCAATGAAAAATATAAATTTCGAACCAAATAACAAGTTTATTAGTAGAGCGGATGTTGTCAATAACCTCCGCAAAACTTCGTTTTTGGACAAACTTCCTAAAGACTCCCCATCAATGTATGACAACTTACCTTCATTTAAACAATGTGTTGGTAAGTATGTTGATTTAAGTAAATAAGGTCAGCCATTAGAAACAATGGGGTATGGTCTTTAATTTTGAGTTTTCAGAAAAGTAGATAAAAGACAGAGGGTCAAGATTAAAGACCTGACCCTCGTAACTGTTGCTTACCTTACTAATAATCAATAGGTTGGGTTATGAGAAAATATCTATCTAAACTCTTGCTGTTTACTTCGTTAATTGTTGTTGGTTTACAATATGCTTGTATCTTGTATCTTGAAGCTTGAAGGTGAAGTGGCTCATTACCAGCTGTTATTTGATGAAATAGATCGTGAATTAGGTGAACTTTATTTTGAACGGCTAGATATTTGACAAGGTAACAAAAAGCCCGCTAACTAAGCGGGCTTTTTTGTATCTGTAGTATCACGAGTGAGACTTACATCCTCTGCCCGGACCAAACTACTTCACCGATGATTTCGAAATCTTCGGTGGCTAGTTCGTTGCGGGTGAGTTCCCATTCTTTATAGGTGCTGTTGTCGCTGACGACGTTTAATCCGGTTTTAGTAAGCTGCAGGCGTTTCACCATGAGCTGGCTATCGAATCTAAACATGTAAACCCCGTCACCGGAAAAATCTGTAACTCTGTTGACCATGATAATGGCTTGTTTTTTCGGGGGGGATACATGCTGTTACCACGAACGGGCATCAGGAATAGATTTTTTGCACTAACGCCATTTTAGTTATCGATAAATTTACAGCTAATACAGACCTCGTTTTCTTTATCCTCCTGGATAACCAGTGCGCCATGGCCGACGCTTACATCTACATCGTAAAAATCCAATGTGACAAAGTTATCAAAAAGTTGGGGATGTTTATGCTGGTCACTATTAGAACTAAGCTTGTACTCTGAACTCTTGGAATGTTTTTTACTTTTAAGGTTCAACGACGCCTATCTAAACGTGATACAAACTGAAAATAGTAAGTATTGAGTTGATTTTGGACGGAATAATCAAAGCTGCAAATATGATACTCAAGTGAGCGGCTTCCTGTATCAGCTTTTCTCCTTCTCCAATTTTCCCTTCTTTCTTTTGCGAAAATGCAGCCTATTTCGTTTGGTATTTCATTAATCGCAATTAGTTTGTTACTTTTAAACCACTCTTTCATTGATATAGGTCGTATCAATATTTCTTGAAATGTGCTTTATT
>NZ_CEZLMY010000292.1:0-2651 GCF_983033635.1 Psychromonas sp.
GGGCATGGTCAAGCGCGGCACAAATAGGGGTGAGAATTTCAATCACCTCTTCTAAGCTAAAATGTTGGCGAACCAGTGCCTTGTTCTCTATTAACTGGCGTAAATCTTGCCCCTCAAGCAATTCCATAGTTAAAAAGCACAAGCCGTCAACTTGTTGTACATCAAAAACATTAACGATACTCGGGTGACTCAATTGACTTGAGAGTCGGGCTTCATCTAAAAAACGCTCTTTGGCACGCTCATCTGACATTAACTGCGGCAGCATTACTTTAATGGCGATGTCTTCATTACGGTTTTTATCAAAGGCGCGATAAACCGCCCCCATGCCGCCTTGCGCAATAAAAGCGTTAATCTCATAGCGATTCGCTAAAACAGTCCCCACTTCAAGGCTCTGTTGATTACTCACTGTTGATGCCATGCCCGGTAAATCAGCCAGTTTAGTTTGACTAAGTGGAGAGCTACTGTGGGGAGTCTGTTGAACAAACTTGTTAAGCAACAATTGATGCGCTTCTTGTAGCTGGTTTTGCATGCTGACAAGCTTTTGTTTTAAAACTTCGGTTGGAGCAGATGCAATTTTATCTTCTAGCTGGTTTAATTTTTCTTGATAAGCTTTGTTAATTTCAGAGGCTGATTTTTTATCCATCACCTCTTCAGCTAAACCTAATAATTTAGCGGCTTGTTGTACTTCCATTATGCTATTCCATTTTATTATGCATTAACAATTAATTGGTAAATTTAAGTTTTTAGTTTTTAGTTTTCAAAAGCTGATACTACAAAGTGATTATGTACTATTTTACAGAGCTTAACTTTTCCTCATAACAAACTGTAAAAAAATATAAACATACAGTCCCTTCAGAAAAAGACGACAAAAAGCAAATATAACTAGCATTAACTTTAACAGCTTTAACTAGCCGAAATAATCAATAATTACACAGATGTAATTTATAAACATGCAAAAATCTACAATCCCCCCCCTTGGACAAGACGAAAACCAATATCGTAACTACGATCTGAGACCGAATTCCCGAAGCGATAGGCTGAACGCAAAGCGTTAGGTACAGTAAACCAAGAACCACCTCGCAACACACGTTTTGAACAATCTCCAGTTACCCAAGCACCTCCATGACTAGGGCTACCGTAATAGGAGTTTTTGTAACAATCTTGAGCCCATTCCCATGCATTACCGTGCATATCGTATAAACCAAATGAATTGGCTGCAAAAGACTTTGTTGATGCTGTTTTAATATTATCCCATCGGCTCTTGCAACCTTCACAATTTGCATGGTTATTACCTATAGAGTTACCCCAACTGTATCTTGTTGTTGAGCCTGCTCTAGCCGCATATTCCCATTCGGCTTCACTTGGCAATCTAAAACGTTTATTGCCTTGGGCTTTAGTTATTTTATTTAACCAAGGAATAAACTGCTGGGTGATGTCGTTATAACTCACATTAATCACAGGCCGTGAGCCTCTTCCCCAACCGTTATCTTTCGGTTTATAAGAACAACCTCCAGCGTCCACACAAGCGTCCCACTGAGCAAATGTCACTTCACTTTGGCTTATTTTAAAAGCTTTAATAGACACTCGATGTATTGGTTGTTCATCGCCACTTTCGTTAGATCCCATCATAAAACTACCAGCAGAAATGCTTACCATTTTACTAGGAGCTGTGTTTATTGCATCTTTAGCTGCTTTAACTACTTTAGCTCTGGCTGCTTTTTCTTTGGCTAACTTAGCCGCTTTATCCGTCGCGTGTTTTTTATCAATACGAGCCGCTTCACTGCCAACCGCCTGATAAGCCGCTTGCCACTGTGTTTCAGCTGCTTGCAAATTAGCAATGGCAGCAATAAAATCCCCTTCCTCTTGCTGCGCTTTTGCCGTGTTTTCATTTTGCACCGCCAGTGCAACTTGGCTTGGGTTTTCTAAAGCATAAACTTTTTTACGTTTGTTCCATTTATTACGGGCTTGCGTCGCGTCTTGTTTTGCTACAAGCAAATTTTCAGCAGTTACATAAGCTTGTTGCCAGTCTTTAGTTGCTAACAACCATTGCCTTTTTGAGTTTACAAAATCAGCGTCTCTTTGAAAATCAACAGCTTGCTCTTCTTCTAGTTGTGCTTGTTTGGCGTCCTTGTTTTCGGTTAATTTATGCTTGGTTTTGTATAAGCGCCATTTTTTTCTACTTTTATTATTCCCTTGCTCAGCCGCTAATAAATGCTCGGCCGCGTTAAACTGTGCCCAGAGGGCTTTATAACCATCCCGTACTTGAGTCAACACCTGACCAGCTTGCTGGATAGTTAGCTCGGTATCTTGTCTTAAGAGGTTTTCACCTTTACTTAATTCGCCTTCTAAATCCGTCAACTCATTACCATCAAAAAGATAATCATCGGTTAAACGTTGCCAATATTGTAAATTTTTTAATTCGCCACCATTGTTGCGCTGCGCGTCTCTAACTTCAGAAGTTAAGTTGCGCTGACCTTTTTCTAAGCGTTTTTGATAGTTTTTTATCTCACCCTGTAGTTTGGCTATATCCGCTTTTTGTTCTGCAATTAATGCTTTATCAACTGGTTTAAGGGCTTGCCAAATATTATCTAAACTGCCATTAGTTGCCGCCATGCTAAGCCCTAAGATAGCAATTAAAACTGCCGCGGCGA
>NZ_CEZLMY010000293.1:0-2583 GCF_983033635.1 Psychromonas sp.
ACTACTCGGCTTTGACTTTGGAACCAAAAGTATTGGTGTTGCAACAGGGCAAATGATAACTGCAACAGCACAACCGCTAGCTGCCATCAAAGCGAATGATGGCATTCCCAATTGGAATATCGTTGAAAAAGTAATTAATGATTGGCAACCGGATTTAGTGGTTATCGGTTTACCGCTAAATATGGACGGCTCAGAGCAAACAATAACTCAACGTGCCAAGAAGTTTGCGAACCGCTTAAATGGACGTTTTGGCGTAAAAACGGCCCTTCAAGATGAGCGCCTTACTACAGCCAGTGCCAAAGAGTTTATCTTTACACACGGCGGTTATAAAGCCCTTGATAAAGGCAAAATTGATAGCGTTTCAGCTGCATTAATTTTAGAAAGCTGGATGGAAAGTTACTACGGCTAATCATCTATACCCAAACCTGAATTTAAAAACCGCGCTTGCTCAAACAAGCGCGTTTTTTGTTTCTTAAAGATTTGTTATGTTTAAAAAGCAAATGCTAATAACCACTTGTTATTTGAAATAATTGAGCTGTTCATCTTGAAAAACTGATGGTAAATCTCTTTGCGGCGCAAAACGTTCATCTTCTTTAACCTCAACTCGGGACAATGAAAGCGCAATGCTCTTTAATATCAATGAGTTAAGCTTACACATCATGCAGTATTGATAGTTTTGTGTAGTTCAAGGCAAATCAGCTAGCAATATGGAAGCTTGATTTTGCATTCCGCTGATATCCTTAACCATTACTTATGGTGTAATAGAGTGTAATAGAATTTACTTTGCAGATGAACTATCCTTGAGTAACTAAATTAATGGCTACAAACCAAAAGTAAAACAGTTAGTATCAGAGCAGCATGGTACTAGAGCAAAATGCTGAAATATAAACTAAAAAATCGCTTTAGATAGGTAAGGCGAGCACTTTGTGAAAATATTAGTAGTACCCTTTGCCCTCTTTTAAGAGGGCTTTTTTTTAGCATTAAAAAACGCATAAGATAGCTTATATTACACATCTTTATTTACAATAAGAGTATTACAAAAAAACCACGTTTGTTTCTCACAAACGTGGCTTTTTCTTTACTCGGCTATTATAAAATCAGCAATTACACTTGTTTAATACGCCTTGCTAATGTGCGATATTGATCTGAAACATTCTCACCGAACAGGGGATCTTTATACTCGTCATGTTGCCATTGCTTTTCAAGATTAGACCAATCATCAGCTGATAGACTATCTTTAATCAAAGGTAAAATTTCCTGCTCTTCATAAGCTAAATGAGCCGATTGTAGCTCTACAAAATTGCGTAATTTTTCAATACATTGTTCTTTGGGCACAATCGCATCGAGCAAAATCATATCTAATAATTCATCCAGTTCGACAGTTACTTTTTTTATTGCTTTATGCTCTTGAGATAAACGCATAGCAACTTCATCGGATACAACACGATATTTTATATAATAATCGTAAATAAGATCTTCCATTGGATGATGATATTTATCTGAATAATTTCTTAAATAAGTGATAATCGTTTTAATTAAACGGTAATCAATCTCTTCATCTTTCTCTAATAATTGAATCTTTTTTCTTAAAAGTTTCAAAAGCAGACTCATATTGGCATGATCATTATGGATAATCGATAACATAATAAATACTCAGTAAATGGCACAAAGAGTAACCAGTATAGCCATTCAATATTAATAAACCGATGAACTAAATCACATTACCCATAAATTATCAGCAGTCCTACTTCACTTAAATGTTCAGGTTTATAAAAGGAAAACATTTAGCCCTGTTTTTGGCTTGTGCGACAGAAAGTGTAAAGAACAGATCACCAGTTAATTACCGCTAGCCCTCTTTCGCTTAATATCTCATTTACCTGTTTAAAGTGTCCACAACCAAGAAAACCTCGATACGCTGATAAAGGAGAAGGATGCGTTGATTTTAAAACAGTATGTTTTTGTGAATCTATCAAACGTCCTTTTTTATGTGCGTAACTTCCCCATAATAAAAAAACAACTCCGTTTTGAGAGTCATTTATTTCACTAATAATATTATCAGTAAAAATCTCCCAGCCCTTCGATGCATGACTGCCGGCATTTCCCTTTTCTACCGTTAACACTGCGTTTAATAATAAAACGCCTTGTTTAGCCCAATGCTCCAGATTACCCGATTCGGGTATTTTATAACCGGCAATACTGGTCGATAATTCTTTATAAATATTACGTAATGAAGGTGGGATTTTTATTCCGTCAGGTACTGAAAAACTAAGACCGTGAGCTTGATTCTCTCCATGATATGGATCTTGTCCTAAAATAACCACTTTGACATTTTCTAATGGTGTTAAATTCAAAGCATTAAAACGAAGTGTTTGTTTTGGATAGATAGTTTTTCCTGCGCTTTCCTGCTCTTGTAAAAATTGTTGCAGATTTTTGTAATAGTCCATCTGCTCTTGTTGCTCTATAAATTTATTCCAACTCATATTAACTTTCCCTTCATTTGTTTTTTTCTTGCAAACTCATTTGCAACATGACATATGTTAATTTAATGTAAACATTAACATACTGGCAACGATATTTTTCAAG
>NZ_CEZLMY010000294.1:0-2579 GCF_983033635.1 Psychromonas sp.
ACTTCACTAAAAGATAAAGATTTTTGAAAGACGGAATAATCCGTTAAAACGACTCTCAATGGTCATTTATCGAGCGATCCTAGAACAACTACTGAACGATATTAAAAAAACATCATCAAACTGAGAGCTTAATCAAACACCTACTAATGAGAATGCGCTTACTAATTGATTCTTAATCATTAATTGAAAATTAATTAAATACGAAGAGGCAAAATCGAACGGCAAAGTGCGGAGATACTCAATATCATCATTTTATATTGAAAATTAATATCACGATAACCGAAGCATTTGGATATATGTGGTTTATACATAGACTTTATGATTAAGTTTCACTTTTTTCATGTTAGATTCAGACCTACACTCTTTAATTCTTGAAACGGCCCTATTACTCACGGAGTAACTTTATGTTTAAAGCACTTGTTCTTGACCAACATGAAAAAAATACTATTGCAGAAATTCGTCAAATCGATGAGTCACAGCTTCCTGAAGGTGAAGTACTCATTGATGTTGATTACTCATCTTTAAACTATAAAGATGGTTTAGCTATTACAGGTAAAGGACGTATTGTTCGCCAGTTTCCTATGATTCCCGGCATCGATTTAGCTGGCCGCGTTATTGAATCAAAAGATTCACGTTACCAACCTGGTGACAGTGTTGTCTTAACTGGCTGGGGTGTAGGTGAAGGCCATTGGGGCGGCATGGCAGAAAAAGCCAGTTTGAAGGCTGATTGGTTAGTACCACAACCACAAGGCATTACCAGTAAACAAGCGATGATGATCGGCACCGCGGGATTAACCGCAATGTTGTGTGTGCAGGCATTAGTTGATGCAGGCGTTAAACCTGAAAGCGGCGAAGTTTTGGTGACTGGCGCGAGTGGTGGTGTTGGCTCGGTAGCGGTTACTTTATTAGCGCAACTAAGTTACAAAGTTGCGGCAGTAACGGGGCGTGTTGAAGAAAACAGTGAACTATTAAAACAACTGGGCGCAAGCCGTATTATTGACCGCAGTGAGTTTGAAGAGCCTGCACGTGCTTTAGAAAAACAGTTATGGGCTGGCGCTGTTGATACAGTGGGTAGCAAGGTGCTTGCTAAGGTTTTAGCACAAATGGATTATAACGGTGCAGTCGCAGCTTGTGGTTTAGCTGGCGGTTTTGATTTGCCAACAACAGTTATGCCATTTATTTTACGTGGCGTTAAATTATTAGGCATCGATTCAGTATCATGCCCTTATCAAAAACGTATTAATGCCTGGAATCGTTTAGTTGAAATTTTACCTGAAAGCTATTACCAGCAAGCTTGTCGCGAAGTGGGTTTAGAGCAAGCGGTAGAGTGCGCTGAAGCGATTACTAACGGCCAGGTGACAGGCCGTATCGTGATTAAACTATAATCGCAATTAGCATCACAATTTTAAATTAAGCCTGCATTAGCAGGCTTTTTATAAACCTTTACAGTTAAAACCGCTATACCAATCCCATATCTTGTACGCGTTTATCAATTAATCTGCCACATTGCTCTTTTAATAAGTTACGCAGCCATATCTGTGCTGCCGAGTGTTCACAGCGAGGGTGCCAGATAAGTGAATATTCAAAGGGTTTAAACTCAAAGGGCAAAGGTTTTACAATCAGATTATGCTGCTCTGCCACTAAATAGGCTAAATCAGCGGGCACAGTAATAATAAGAGGCATCTTGTCGACAATCGCTAACGCGGCTTGTAAATGATAGGCCCGTAATACGGTTTTTGCTTTTGGATGACCACTAAGCGCAGCGTCGATCAGCGCTTTCACGCCATCACTAATAGCAATCAATGCATGCGGATAAGCAAGATAATCAGCTAAGGTTATCTCTTTGTCTGCCAGCGGATGAGATTTCGATAACATGCAAAAAACACTGACTAAACCCAGTTTTTCATGCACTAATGGCTCAATATTACGAGTAGGACGACAGATTGCCATATCGCAGCCTTCTGTTGTTAATTGATTAAGCATCTGTTCATGCTGAAGTGGTGGAAATTCCAGTGAAATATTTGGCGCTTCCTCATAAATGCGCGGTAATGCATAGGGCAAAATGGTCTGCATTGCATAATCGGTAGTGGCGATAACAAAATGCTGCTTGCATAGTTTCGGCTCGAAATCAGTTGGAGACAGTAAAATCCGCAGTGATTCTAACGGTTCATTAAGTGCGTGACTTATCTCGATAGCACGTTGTGTAGGCTGAAGATGTTGTCCCTGGCGGATAAAAAGAGGATCGTTGAGCAGTTCTCTTAATCTTCCCAGTACCCGGCTCATCGCTGATTGGCTTAAATTAAGCCTGATTGCGGTACGACTGACACTTCCCTCTTCTATCAGTACTTTTAACGCGACTAACAGATTTAAGTCTCGGCGATAAACTTCTTCCAGCTCCATATTCGAATCCACAATATAACCATAAGAGGTTCATTATGAACAACAACAAACGGGACATCCATACCTTTTATTCACTCTGTTTGTTTCTGCTCAAATGATACTCAGGCAAGTACAGACGCCGTGATTGGCGAAGCGGCTTAAGCGCTAGCTGGCTTTGTTATTGCTGTTTGTAAACAAGT
>NZ_CEZLMY010000295.1:0-2565 GCF_983033635.1 Psychromonas sp.
TTATCTAAACAAGCGCCTACACTGCTCATTGAGGCCGTTATTTTATACTTGTTCAAATCGCCCGCTAGTATATTGAGAGCCTCTATCAATATGAAACATTAATCCAGCTTTTTGTTTCCAGCTATAAGTTGTGATACCTAGAGCCGAAGCTGCTTCCTGAACGCTATAACCTTGCTCACTGATTAACACTAATGCTTCAGTTCAATTAGACCAGAATAGTAAAAAGTTAAATAGGAAAATTAACCTATTATTATAATGATGATCCGAGTTAAACAATGAATGCGCGGAGGACATATGAAGACTAAAGTAACTAAATTAAGTGCGTTGATCGCAGTAATGATTTTAAGCGGTTGTAGTGATAGTGATACGAAGGTTCAACAGGCTGAACTGTCGCAAGCAACGCTAGAAATTATTGAGCAAAGCGGGTTGAAATTTAAAGATCATAACAAAGACGGTGAGCTTAATCTTTATGAAGATTGGCGTTTAAGCGCTCCTGAGCGTGCGGATGATCTTGTTGCCCGAATGACAGATGCAGAAAAAGCGGGAGCCATGATGCACGGCACATTGGCTACCACTCCGGATGCATCAAGACTGGTCTTTGACGGTGAAGGTGAGAACAATACGGTATTACTTAAAGAGCGCATGATCAATACATTGATCACGCGACAAGCGGGCGCTGTAAAAGATATTGCAGACGATAATAATACGGTTCAAGCAATAGCGGAGCAAACCCGCCTTGCTATACCCGTCTCAATCTCTACAGATCCGCGTAACCACTTTAACGAAGCAGGGGGCGCATCAATCGGTGCTGGTCAGTTTTCGCAATGGACTGAAACACTTGGTTTAGCGGCAATCGGTGATGAGGCTCTGACTAAAAAATTTGCAGATATTATCAGACAGGAATACCTGGCGGTCGGGATTAATCAGGCGCTGCATCCAACGGCAGATATCGCCACTGAACCGAGATGGGGCAGAGTTAACAGTACCTTCGGTGAAGACGCAAATTTATCGCGAATCATGACCAAATCTTATGTTCAGGGACTGCAAAATTCTGATACGGATCTGGTTAAAGGCGGTGTCTGGGGCGTGGTAAAACATTTTGCTGGCGGCGGCCCACAGGAAAACGGTATTGATGCCCATTACTTTATCGGTAGAAAGCAGGTTTACCCGGGTAATAACTTTGCCTACCACCGCATCCCGTTTAAAGGGGCTTTTGAAGCCGGCGTCGCGGGTGTTATGCCTTATTACGGTGTACCGATGGATCAGGTTATCGGTGAGGAAAATGTCGGATTTGGTTACAGTAAGTACCTGTTGACCGATGTGTTGCGCGGTGAAGAAAAATTTGAAGGCGTGATAGTCTCCGATTGGGGGGTAGCGTCTGATTGTGTTGGACCATGCCGTGAGGGTGTAATATCAGAAGAATATGCCGCAATACCTTGGTACGCTCGCCTTGGTATGCCGTGGGGTGTGGAAGATATAGACACAGTTGAGAGAGCTGCTCTGCTTGTTGATGCCGGTATCGATTCGTTTGGTGGTATTAATGATCCAACAAACTTGCTTGCCAATATTACCTCTGGTCGATTAACGGCAAAGCGAATTAACTTGTCAGTGAAACGCATCATGGTGACTAAGTTTAAACAGGGTCTGTTTGAATCCGCCTTCGTTGATCCGGCAAAAGCGATTGAAGTTGTCGGTAAAGCTGAGTTCCAAGTAGCCGCTGATGATTCACAACGCCGTTCAGTCACCCTGTTGAAAAACACTGGCGACCAATTACCGCTTTCGTCTACAGAGTTAGGCAAGGTGTTTGTAAGTGGTATAGAGGCGTCGTTTGCTTCAGACTACGGTCTGACTGTAGTCGAAGAGATGAATGATGCTGATACTATTATTATCCGTACGCAAACTCCGGGTATGATGGCACATGCATGGTTCCCATTTGCGGTCTGGATGCCAATGGGAGAGCTAGGCTTTGTATCTGATGATGATTTTGCACTTCGTGACTATGAAACCGCTCCAGATGAACATAACGGTGCGCAGCTTTGTTATCCGGAATTAGCCGAAGAAAGCCTTGGCCAGTGTCAGTATACTGGTGGCGCAAGTCATGATCTAATCCAAGCTGCGATTGCAACGGGTAAACGCGTTATTCTTGATGTGTTTATGATCCGTCCTGCCGCATTGGGTAATATTGCACATACAATTGATATTATCACAGCTAACTACGGCACTTCTGATGAAGCCTTCTTAGATGTTATTACCAATAATAATGGTGCAAAACCGGAAGGGAAATTACCGTTCGGTTTACCGGTTTCAACAGATTTAGTTGAAGAATTTGGATCAGAAGATCTCCCTTCTAATGAAGAGCAGGCTGAAATTACACTGTTTCCATTTGGTTACGGTCTAACATACAAATAGTAAGATATTATTGTTGATTATTTAGTATAAAACCCTAGCGTAATGCTAGGGTTTTCGTTTGTGGTTACAGTGAAAACAATAAATTCAAGCTTATTCTTAAAACTCTACGATTATCTAAAAAAATATCTCTTGTGTTGTTTTTATCTCTATATGTCC
>NZ_CEZLMY010000296.1:0-2537 GCF_983033635.1 Psychromonas sp.
GTGCTATATATCGCCTCTCCTGGTTATGTTGCAACATTAACCAGTACCCCTGATGGAATTGGTTTATTAAAATGGGGCGGGATCGGGATTTTATTAGGTATTTGGTGGATAAGTAAACTGATAAAAATTGATATATAAAAAAAGAGACAATTATGGAATATATACTCGCTTTTATTAATAATTTGGTTCAAAACGCACAAACTGCAGAGTGGATATTTTACCTGATAGCAGCCATAACAGGGATAACTTTTGCCATATCATTAACCTTGCTTTTTTCAGGGATCTATTCACCGATTAAATCGAAATTACATAAAATAGGTAAAGAGGGAGAGCAAGAGGTCACTAACTCTTTTAATAAGTCATTAGAGCATAACTTAGAAAAACTTCCCTTTATACAGAAACAGTTTATGGGTGATAAACAAACCAAACGGTTATTGATTCATGCCGGTTTTCACTCTCAAAATTCTTTAAAGATATACAACTCTTTAAAATTAACTCTGTTTTTACTTTCCATCGGAGCAGCTGTCATTGTTAATAAGCTATTCCCTGACTTTTCCATGTTAATCACGGTTTATCTTTTTGCTTTTATTGTTGGTCTTTCTTATTTACTACCTGGACTGATTCTTACCTATATTGCAAATTCAAGGATGGACAATTTACGCAGATTTTTCCCTGATGCATTAGACTTATTAGTTGTTTGTTGTGAAGCGGGTTTAGGTTTGCTGGAAGCTCTGCAAAGAGTCGCTACTGAGCTTGAATATGCTCATCCGGAACTATCCCATGAATTAAATTTAGTCTGCAGTAAAGTTCGAGTAGGCTATTCTATGCAAGAGGCATTGCATGAATTTTCTGAGCGTACTGGTTTGGAAGATATCCGAGGGTTAAACTCGGTAATTGTGCAAAGTTTAAAACTCGGCACCGGAATCGCCGATACTTTACGAGTTTATGCCGATGAGTATAGAGACAAAAGGTTACAAGAGGCAGAGGAGAAAGCGGCAAAATTGGGTGTGAAAATGGTTTTCCCGATGATGTTTTGTATTTGGCCTTCATTTTTTATTGTTGCGGTTGGACCCGCGGTTCTCAAAGTACTTGCTGTGTGGGACAAAATCTTTTAGGAGAATTTATGAATAGGGAAATAGTAACAATCCGTTTTTATATGAAAGCAATAATTTTGATATTATCCTTTGGGCTCATTAGTTGCAATATGACACTAGACCCCGAAAGCAATCTGGGTGAATCTACCCGTAATGATTTATCTGGAAACAGAGCTTCATCCCAAAAGGGGGTGACCTCTGAAACTTCTGAAGAAGCTTTTGATAAAGCCTTAGAGTCAGAGCAGAGAGGTGACTTAGATAAGGCGCTATACTACTATATTCAAACGTTACAGTTTGATCCTAAAAACGCCGCGGTATTAATTAGAATTGCCCATATTCATAATCAACTGGGCAATAAATCGATAGCTGTCCGAGCTTATTTAGAAGCAGTCGAAAATGATCCGACTCTGATTTCTGCTCACCAAGGCTTGGGTGTTATCCTGATGGAAAAGCGGAAATATAAACAAGCTCAGGGACACTTACAACAAGCAATTTTACTCGATCAAAAACGTCTTAGTGAGCTAGGCGGAAAGAAAGATACTGGCTACTATGCACTAGATAACGAATCTCCAATTAAATCTTATAATGTTTCAGGTGTTATTGAGGATATGAATCGTAACTTTGATTTAGCTAGAACTTATTACAACTTGGCATTAGATGTTAATGAAAACTCTGCGAGTATTTTATCTAATATCGGTTACTCCTATTACTTGACTGGGCAACTGACGTTGGCTGAAAGTTACTTTAGACGATCAATTAATATAGATATGAATTTTAAACGGGCTTGGACTAATTTAGGTTTGGTTTATGTCAGAAAAGGACAATATAACCGAGCCATTAAAACCTTTAAACAGGTGATGAGCGAATTTGCTGCCTATAACGATTTAGGATATTTTGTTATGCTTGATGGGCGCTTGGACGAAGCTGAGTACTTTTTTCAAAAAGCGATAGATCTCTCTCCAAGTTATTTTCAAAAAGCCTATTCTAATTTAGAGCAGGTGCAAATGAAAAAACGTGAGCTGTGGTTGTTACAGCAAGAGGCTCCGGGGGCGGAGGTCGCTGCACCAAAATCAGAACCGGAAGCTAAGGCTATTGAAGTTGCAGCACCAAAATCAAAATTAAAATTGAAACCAAAATCAAAACCGAAAGTTCAGGTTATGGAAGTCGCCGCAGCAAAACCAGAGCCGGAAGTTCAGGTTATGGAAGTCCCAGCACCAGAATCAGAAGCGAAAGTTCTGGTTATTAAAGTCTCTGTACCAGAATCAGAACCGAAATCTCAAGCGATTAAAGTCGCTGAATCAGAGCCGGAAGTTCAGAGTATGGAAGTCGCAGCAGCAAAACCAGAGCAGCAAGCTCAGCTTATGGAGGTTGCCGTACCAGAACCAGAGTCGGAAGTTCAGGCAATGGATGTTACCGCACCAGAATCTGAACCGAAAGTTCAGG
>NZ_CEZLMY010000297.1:0-2467 GCF_983033635.1 Psychromonas sp.
GAGTGTAGAATAATATTATTAGCGGAGATATTCATAACAGTTGCACCATATTAAAAAAAGAGAGTTAAAGAGCATTTTTGAATTATACACATTGAAAGAAACAATAATATGAAAATAGATTTCACTAATAAAAATAAAAACCAGGTCACCTTTATAATTGATATGTTATTATAAACTTTCTTTTTTTATTAGAGTTAGTAACTTAATATGCCAATTATATCTAAATATTCAAATGAACAAATCGAAACCATACTTAATGAAGTTATTGATGTATTACGCAAAAACGACGTTTCAGTTGATTTAAGTTTAATGATCCTCGGTAATAGCACCACTCATATTATTAATAACAATGTACCAGTAAACAAACGCGCTGAAATTAGTGAAAAGTTTGTCAAAGCCTTTACCTCTTCAATTAAAACAAAAGAATAATAAATCAAATGGTTGAAACTGGTCATAAATTTCACGATAGCGTCTCCCGTTTAATCAGCTGGGGACACTGGTTTACTTTTTTCAACCTGATACTGGTTTCGTTGATAGGCCTGCGTTATGTAAAATATGCGGGTTTGTCCGATTCTGGGTTAGGCATTGCTTATCAATTTACCAGCTTAATCGGCCACTTCAGTTTTTTAAGTGCAATGGTTTTTGGGGTGATTTTATTCCCGCTGGCGTTTATTATTCCCTTTCAACGCTTATATCGCCTTTGTGCCATACTCATTAGCACAGCAGCTATTACCTTTCTAATCCTTGATACGCAAATATTTAAACTTTATAACTTTCATCTGAATCCGTTAATTTGGCAGTTTTTACAGCGCCCCGAGCAAGTTGAACAAATTTACTCAATCAATTTACACTATATTTCGATTCCGATTATCTTTGCAATTGAGATTTTTATCTCCTTCTTTGTTTGGAAAAAAGCTAGGTTTCTACAAGCAAAAGCAATTGGTAAACCAATCGCAATATTTCTGTTTACGGCTTTTGTCATTACCCATTTAACATTTATATGGGCCGATGCGACACAATACCGTCCCATTACACAACAAAAAGCGAGCTACCCTCTTTCGTATCCAATGACCGCACGTACTTTTTTGAAAAAACAGGGCTGGTTAAGTGACGATAAATTACTTAAACGTATAAGCCAGCAAACGGCTAGTGAGGTAAAAGAATTACGTTACCCAATTACACCTTTAAGTTACCTTGCGCCACAAACGACAGCAGCAGCAAAAAATATTTTACTGATTACTGTTGATGCATTACGTGCAGATATGCTCAATGAAAAAAACATGCCATTTGTATATCAACTCAGTCAGCATGGATTAACTTATAAGAATCATTTTAGTGGCGCCAGCAATCGCCCTCAGGGATTATTCAGCTTGTTTTATGCCCTGCCTAATCGCTACTGGTCAGAGATAACTCTTAACTATATTCCGCCCGTTTTGATAACGCGTTTAGCACAACAGAACTATCAATTTGGTCTATTTTCAAGCATAGGTTTTCTTCATCCTGAATTTTTACAAAGTAGTTTTAGCCAGATAAAAACCAAGGAATTAAAGAATTACTCGACAGCAAATAACAACGTCAGCACCACGCAAAAGTGGCAGAAATGGCTTACAGGACAAGATGAGACTCAAAAGTGGTTTGGCTTTTTGCATTATGAACAAGCGAACAAATCGGCAACTCAAAACGCTGCTGCTTTAAGCTTAGCCGCACGAAGCGAGAAACTTTCGCTCTATCAACAACAGGTATTAAGTACAGATCAGCAAATCAAAGAGGTTATTTCTACATTACAAAAGAAACAACAGCTGGATAATACAATCGTATTAATTACCGGTACACATGGTGCTTCATTTGAAAAAAAATCGAGTACAGAAGCCGCTATCAGTAATGCTCATGTGCCTTTAGTGATTTTATGGCCGGGTGAAAAAAATGCACGGCAAATAACGCGCATGACTAGCCATCTGGATATTGTGCCTACTTTAATGGAAGAGCTTCTGGGTAGTCAATCTAGTGCAGATCAATACAGCAGTGGTCAGAGTCTGTTTGATAATAGTCAACGCCAATATTTACTTTCTGGTGATTTGAAAAAATATGTGATTTATGAACGCGATAAAATTACGCAGTTTTCAAATGATGGCCAGATAGATAGTATCAACTGGCAAGGAAAAGCATTAGATGATGATGATATTGATATTACCCTGTTAATTGACGTGTTATCTAAACTGCGCCGTTTTAATTCTTATTAGATATTAGGGCCTGTTTATCTTTGAAGTTTGCCCCTGTTGAGTCTGAAAGTTTCTCAATCAAGGCGCGAAGAACGAGGTTTAGTTGTTCTAAATGAGTGATGAGCAACGCAGAGCGAGGGATTTTCAGGCTCAACCCGAAGGGCTGGGGCTATTTTTCCACTCAACTTCGTTCTCAGTCATTAATGTAGAGTAACTACACTGCATGACTTCCGCCTTGCTGAGCATAA
>NZ_CEZLMY010000298.1:0-2461 GCF_983033635.1 Psychromonas sp.
GCTTTACAAACGTTAAGATCATAGGAGAACTGCCAATGCATGAATTACTAATTATTGACGCTCAATATCGCGATAATATTGCAGAGATCATCACTAAACTTGATAAGAAACAAACAGATTGCCATGTTAGTTTTATTATCAACCCGAAGGAAAACACACTGCAGTTAATTGGTGGGCATGCGCCTGAATATGTGCACATTATTATCCCTTTAGCAGAAAATCATCGCTTGAAGAAAAGACGCTTCACCCTTGATGGCGCATTTTTTAGTCGATTATTGGCTTATTCAATTAATGATAAGTTTATTAATCTCAAACTTGATACTGACAGTCACTCTCTCCCTACTATAGGCATTACAACAGGGGAACATCAATGGCGGAGCTGTGAGTCAGAGGCTTTCAGCACTGAACATGATGAGCATATTAATAAAATAAAGCAACAAATGTATGAGACGGTAAGAGTCGCAGACATACAACGACTCTTACTCGAAGTCGATACACATTCGCCATTTCAATATATTGATATTAATAAAGATAAAAAGGAGATGTGCGTGCAAAACGATAACAACCAGCAAATATATGGCATTCCTGAAAATATCCCTGTTGCATTGTCATTGGGGTTAACACAGAAAGCAGCGCACAGCCTTGAAGCGCGGTGCGAACAAACAAAAGATGAGTCTATTGAAATAGCGATTCACGGGGAAGGTATCACCTTTAAAACGAGTGATATGGATATGACTATATCACTCGCAGGCATTGAGGAGTTTTATAAGAATAAGCCAAAGAAATTTAATGAAGTCGTCTCCATGACTGTAGATATATATCGCTTTAAAGATGAAATAGAGGAATACTATGATAACTATCCCAAAATTCGACGCGCCAACCAAAGCCACTTATTAATAGAACCAACTCAGCTGTATATTGCTAACACAATTGCACCATATAAACTGGGTTCACCAGTAAAAGCTAAACGAATCACCACTAATGAAAACCAGCTTTATCTGATACACCTTAAGGATATTGAAGCAATTAGAGTAAAAGATTTAACCACTGCTCGAGAGTTACATATTGCGATATTAAAAGGGCCAGAAGAGGAATATAAACTCGGCTTTTACAAACAAGGAAATCTAAATTATCCCTATGCTAGTGTCGCAATTGAGCCTGCACCAGAAGCAATGGAGGAAGTCTTAGCGGTAAAAAGTAAGGAAGAAAAAAGCAAAGATAATAAGCAGCTTGAGGAGCCAGAAGAGATGCAACGTGATTTATGTTTTGAGGATATCTAAATCCGAAATAGCTAATAACAGGAAGACTATTACTGTGAAATAAGCACAATCATCGTTTTGAAAAAATGAGACAGAAACAACTGGACAAATAAACAGGTTGTTTTATAGTTATTGAGTGCACAAAGTTTAACCGCTTTGTGCAAAAAATAGCAGTTGAGACGAAGTGGCGGCAACCACTTCGCCTCGTACCGGCTGCACCAGAGTTTAAACCAGACCCAGCCGATGGATCTATTATACGTGAACCATCGGATAGGGATAGATCTATTTGATGGAGGCCGATATGGCTCATATGCGCATGCGTCCAAACGGACGTATTCAGTTCGATTTACATCTTTATGGCCAGCGATTTCGTGAAGGCACAGCGATGATCGCCACCCCGAAAAACCTTAACCTCGCTAAAGCACAGCTAAAAAAAATGAATGCGGAAATTGATTTGGGCACTTTTCAATACCGCGATTATTTTCCGCACAGTAAAAAAGTCGATAAGTTTGAAATACTACAGCGTGCCAAGCAGCCTGACCGCTTTTATCCGTTTTTTGATACCTTTGCCAATGAGTGGTTTGAACGTCAGAAGTCGAAATGGAAAAGCAGCTACCAAAATACAGTGCGTCTCAATCTTAAGCGCTATTTAATGCCAACATTTGGCAACACGCTTATCAATGAAGTGAGCTTGTCTCAGGTCGAGTATTACCGCCAGGCTTTGATGGAGATGACAAACAGCGACGACACACGTAAATTATCAAACCGCCGCATTAACAATATTTTTTGGCCACTGATAGCCATTGTCAGCCTTGCCGCCGATGAATACAAATTTGAGTATCCGCTGCGTCGCTACAAAGCGCTTAAAGAAGAGAGTGCGGATTCGCACCCGATGACAATTGATGAAGTACAGCGCTTTTTAGATGTGGTTGAAGAAGAGTGGCATGACTATTTTGTGCTGCGTTTTTGGACTGGGATGAGAAGCTGCGAAGTACACGGGCTTTACACTGAGCATCTGGATTTTGATCATCGCCTTATTCGCATAAGACAGAATTACGTTAATGGTGAAATTGGGGATGTGAAAACACCCAAATCAAGACGCGACCTTAAAATGTGTGACACACTTTATGAAGTATTAAGCCGAGTGATGGCAAACAAAACCGGTGATTCGCCCTTTGTGTTTACTAACCCTAAAGGTAAGC
>NZ_CEZLMY010000299.1:0-2426 GCF_983033635.1 Psychromonas sp.
GTAATAAAGATTTGCTAAATGGCATGCGTGTAGCATTAAGCAGCAATTCATCAACTTCAGAGATAACAGCGCGCTGTTTGCTGATTGCGATTCTTCTTTCGGCTTCAATTTTTTGTTTATATTGTTGAATGATATTGTAGCCAATTAGGACAAACAATAATAAACCGATCAGTGATAAAATTAGTGGAAATAGCATAAATTCTCATAATACAAATTAATTAAAATAGATGTCTCTGCAAAAATGCACTTTAACCGCTAGTGTGCATTAAGGCAAACGTAAGGTAAATACACTTCCGCCAGATCCACTTTTATTTTCTAGCAAAATGTGACCTTGCAGCTGCTTTGTTTTATGTTCAGATGCTATTTTCTTTGCAAATAACAGGCCAAGACCACTTCGTCCTTTACAGGCGTTGAATTGTGAATCCGTATTATTTATTGCAAGCATATGTTCAGGGTAGCCGTCGCCATCATCTTCTACTTGGATATTTAGATATTGCTGATCGCTGAAAGCACGTAATGTGATGGATTTTTTAGTATGACGAAGGGCATTAATAAAAATATCTGCGATTAAATAGGTAACCAAATCCTGATCAAAATAACCATTTAAATCTGGGTCTACATCTAATACGACTTTTACATGATGACTATTTAAGTAAAGACGATTTCTATCGAGTACTTCATGCAGCATCTCGGCAACTGAATTTTCTTCAATATAAAGGGGTAACTGATTTTGTTCATCTCGGTATAGGGCAAGTAACTGCATTAAGCTGCCGTTAATCCTTGATGTTTGATAATGGAGATCAGCAAATGCCTGGTGTTGCTTAGGTGTTAAATTGTCCGCAAGGTCTAAATGTTCAATGGACTGCAAAAGCATAAAAAGAGAATTTTTCATGTCATGTGCACTGGTTGCTAAAATGCTGCTGAAATCAAGTTCATTTTGTTTGCTCATGGTCACCTCTGAATGCGCATAGTCAAATAATATAAGTATGAAATATATGTGTTAAATATCAAGTCGGTAAAGTAGCTCTTTCTGTTTATTAGAACTCTGCTAGAATAATAGACTCTTAATTGTGGATAACAGTTGGTTTTAAATGAAATTACAACAATTACGTTATATCGTCGAAGTCTTAAATAACAATTTAAATGTATCAGCAACAGCTGAAAATTTATTTACTTCGCAACCTGGAATTAGTAAACAAGTTTGTATGCTTGAGGATGAGTTAGGTATTCAAGTTTTCGAACGAAGTGGTAAACATTTAACCAAGGTAACCCCCGCGGGTAAAGAAGTAATTCGTTTTGCGTCTGAAATTATGGGGAAAGTTGAAAGTATAAAGGCGATTGCATCTCAATACACTCAACCTGATCAAGGTTCGTTAAACATTGCCACAACTCATACTCAAGCGCGCTATGCTTTGCCAGAAGTCATACAGGGCTTTATTAAACGTTATCCTAAAGTGTCTTTGCATATGCACCAAGGTACGCCAACACAAATTAGCGAATCAGTGGTCAAAGGTAAAACAGATTTTGCGATTGCAACGGAAGCGCTACATCTGTATCAAGATTTGATTATGTTGCCCTGTTATCACTGGAATCGTTCCGTGATCGTGCCAAAAAACCATCCTCTTGCAAGTATAAAAAATATTACCATTGAAGATATTGCAAAGCATCCAATTGTTACTTATGTATTTGGCTTTACTGGGCGCTCTGAATTAGATGAAGCATTTAATGCGGCTGGTTTTACGCCAAATGTTGTTTTTACTGCAACCGATGCTGATGTCATTAAAACTTATGTGCGTTTAGGATTGGGGGTGGGCGTTGTCGCATCCATGGCCGTTAATGGAGATGATGATGATTTTTGTGTGATTGATGCAAGCCATCTCTTTAAATCAAGTACAACAAGTATTGGATTTAGAAAAGGCACATTTTTACGGGATTATATGTATGAATTTATGGTGCGTTTTGCGCCACACCTTACCCGTCCACTTGTTGAAAAAGCAATTCAGCTTAAATATAGCGCCGAAGTGAGCAAACTGTTTGAAGATATTGAACTGCCGACGCGTTAATTTATGATCAAGCAATTATTGAAAAAGCGATACGTAAACCTAAAATATAGCGCGGAAGTGAGCAAACTGTTTGAAGATATTGAGCTGCCGACGCGCTAGTTTTATTTATCAGTGTTTATTTAACGCTTCAAGGCAGGGCAAAATTTTACTGACTTTATCAAAACACTCTTGATATTCCTGATCAACGTTTGAGTCTGCGACTAAACCGCCACCCGCCCAGCAATAAATTTTCTGTTTATGACAGATCAGTGTTCTGATGGTTATATTCATATCCATTTGACCGTCACCGTTAATATAACCAATACTGCCGCAGTACAGCTGACGGCTGTTCGGCTCTAGTTCTGCAATGATTTCCATTGCGCG
>NZ_CEZLMY010000300.1:0-666 GCF_983033635.1 Psychromonas sp.
GCTGATCATATTCAGGGCCAAAACAACCTGTGATATCTCCGTTTACCAGTTTAATCATATCGTCATAACCATAGTGGCTGCGCGAATTGTGAATCAATGGTTGAAAGTAGGATTTATTAGCCTCGGCAAACTGCGCTTTATCTTTATCGTTATGGATAACCCCTTTACCCTCAGCTAACTCTTGATCGGTAAAGAAACCAGCGCAACCATTACGCATGATTAATACTTTTTTATCCCCCACATAACAGTCGTAATGGAAGAAAAACAGCAGCTGCTCGCCATTTTTAGCGTAGGAGTCGATATGAATTTCATAACGCAGGGTTTCGCCGCCAAACGCCATCTCTTCAAGGAAAGTTAATTCACAATCAAGCAGGCGATAAACGCGCTCACTTTTGTTTTGCAGATCGATACCAATATAGGCGATCAGCATCAGATCACACTGACCCGATTCAACCGAAACAGACCAGGGGATCTGTCCATCAATTAAAAATGGCGCATCGGTCGGGATATCGTATTCGGTCACCATGGATGATTTACGGTACTCATTGATAGCGGCATCAAGCTCAGTCACGCGCGTAACTAACAGATAATCGGTAGTTGGCAAACGTACTCGGCGTTGATAACTGTCGATAATCTCATAGGCGCTGCCAAATACTTTGCCGATTT
>NZ_CEZLMY010000300.1:676-2414 GCF_983033635.1 Psychromonas sp.
CTCTTTTAGTTGCAGTGGCGGATACAGATATCCGCTGGCGCCCTTTATCTGCAGACCGGGCGCTTTAAAAGCTGACGTTGCTACTTTTATTTCTGGCGATTTTATTGCCACGTCTGGCGCTTCACCCGCTGCGACCTGTGCCTGCAGTTTGATCAGTTTTGCAATCTGCTGCTCTGCAGCATGACGTGCGCGAATAAAGGCCTGATGCGTTTGTGTTTGCTGGAAAATCTCAAAGCTGGTTTTACTGTTCATCTGCACTCCACCACAAGCTGGTTTATAAGTCGGATTAATCGCTGTTTCTGCTGCTTTTGCATCGGCCGATAAAGATTGCGGGCCTCTGTTTATGGTTAACAAGGAAATATCAACCGGGTTTAAAACAGCTGTTAGTTGTTTATCTTTAACTTGTGACTGAATATTTTTAAACAGTGCATTGTCACTATTATCTAAAATAGATTCCTGTATCGGCTTGCCACCTAAAGTAATCGCTTTTATTAATGAAAACGGTTGTTTAGCTGCTGTTGCAGCGGATATCTGATGTGCGCTAGCAGTCGACGATAAAATAAGATGCGCACAGCTGAGATCTTTGCCTAAACCGTTAATCGCAGTGTAAATACCCTGTTTTGACTGATCTAACAATAACGCTGATTTGATAATACTGACCATACCCGAGGCATTAAACAGATGTCCTACCTGACGTTTCACGCTGTCAATTTTGCTGCGCGGATATAATGTGGCAAACGCTTGTTTCTCAGCTTGATTATCCGCACTGAAACCACTGGCAAAGGCTTCAACATTAGTAATAGCGTCTGATTGAATTCCGGCCAGTGCACAGGCTTTATTACTGGCAGTGTTAATCGCATTGGCATCACAACCATTGGCAAAACTGACCGCATCAATATTGGCATAAACCTGCTCAGCTGACACTTTTGAGCTTGGTTTTACAACAAATGCACCTGCGCCTTCACCCACTAGCCATTGCTTAGCATCCAATAGATTGGCAGGGCTTGCGGCATCTTCTGACACAGCGCCGTAACGCTGACGTAAACTGATATTCTCAAACGAGCCGGCCAGATCGACACTGGCGATAATAACCGCTTCAACATCTGATGTTTGAAACAGGTTTTCAGCTAATTCGACACAACGATAAACTGAGTTTTCTTCACTGGAAACGGTAAAGGCAGGGCCTGAGAAATCCCATAACGCAGCGATACGCGAAGCCATGATATTGCCGATAAAGCTGGTATATTGATTTAGCTGTGCAGGAGAGGCAATGCTCTGTTTGGCAATTTCCGTTAACTCCTGCTGTTGAGCAGGCGTTAATTGAATGCCTTGCTCACTTAAGCTTTGTTCTATCTGCGTGGTTAAATTAACACGCCCGCGATATTGATGAAGGTCCAGCTCAACCCCCATCGCAACGAGAACCGCAACATTTGCGCCTTCTGTTAATGCCGCATCTTTAGCCGCATTATCAGCGACTTTGATCATCATTAACTGTTGCGGAATCAGGCAGTCCTGCTTATTTGGCGGCACTTTGAAACGCAGAAAATCAATATCAAAACTTTCGACATAAGCACCTTTAGGCGCTTTATTAAGCTTTAATTTGTTTAAAACGGCCTGGTTGTTATTAATCCCTTTCCAGCGGTTTACCGGCAGTTCACGAAAACTGTTTCTCCCGGAATTGATTAAGCTTTTAAATTCAGAAAGATCTTTACTCGATCCGACTAAACAATCCATACCG
>NZ_CEZLMY010000301.1:0-2406 GCF_983033635.1 Psychromonas sp.
TATTGGAAATTTTTGAGTCTGAAGTTAAGGATTTTCCATTTCCTCGTAGCCGACAGGCTGTTGCTGCTTTAGCTTCGCTTCGTGGAGCTCAGTCTAATTCTCATGCTGCTGAGGCATTTATGTTGTTAAAGGAAATTATATGAAAACCCTTATTATAGCAGAAGCAGGTGTTAATCATAATGGTAGTGAACAGCTCGCATTTGAATTGGTCGATGCCGCTTATAACGCGGGTGTTGATATTGTAAAGTTTCAAACATTTAAAGCGATAAATCTAGTGACAGCGACAGCCAGGCAAGCTGATTATCAAATAGAAAACACAAAAAAAGTAGAATCTCAACTGGCAATGTTAAGCCGTTTAGAGCTTAGTTATGAATTTCACCATGAGCTCGTTGAGTATTGCCAAAAATTCGGCATTGAGTTTTTATCAACTGCTTTTGACTCTGAAAGTTTAGATTTTTTAGTTAATGATTTAGGTTTAAAGCGCTTAAAAATTCCATCTGGTGAATTAACCAATGCCCCTTTAGTATTGCAACACGCAAAAACAGGTGCAGATTTAATTGTTTCGACAGGCATGGCAACATTAGCTGAAGTTGAATCTGCATTAGGCGTGATCGCTTTTGGCTATCTATCGCAAGAAGATATTGAGCCATCTATAGATGCTTTCCAGCAAGCTTATTTCTCAGGTCAAGGACAAGCTCTGCTAAAAGAAAAAGTAACCCTACTGCACTGCACAACTGAATATCCGGCACCATTAAAAGATATTAATCTAAAAGCAATGGATACATTAGCGGCTGCGTTTAAATTAGAGGTAGGCTATTCCGACCACAGTGCAGGGATTCTTGTACCCATTGTTGCTGTCGCTCGTGGCGCTAAAATTATCGAAAAACATTTCACTTTAGACAAAAACATGGAAGGGCCAGATCATAAAGCCTCTTTAGAACCAGATGAATTACAGGCGATGGTTGAAGGTATTAGAAATGCTGAATTAATAATAGGTGACGGTATAAAAGGTCCGCGCCCATCAGAAGTTAAAAATATAGTGATAGCGAGAAAAAGTCTAGTTGCTGCTAAATCAATCGCGCTAGGCGAGTTATTTAGTGAAGAGAATTTGACAATAAAACGGCCTGGTAATGGCGCTAGCCCCTATCAGTATTGGGAATTAATCAATACCAAGTCAGAAAAGCCTTATCAAGAGGGGGAGGTGATTCTTGGATAAAAAACGATATCTGCTTGGGGCTGGCGGACATGCTTGCGTATTGGTCGATATATTAAAGCAAAATGGGCTGGCTTTATCAGGTGTTTTTAGTCCTGATGTTGATCTTGAAAGGGAAATTTTATCGGATATTCCTTTTTTTGATAACGAGGATGATATTTTCAAAGAGCTCCCAAGTACGGTGCAGATTGTTAACGGTATTGGTTCCATGCCAGGATCTCGATTAAGAACGCTTGTACATCATAAGTTTAGTGAAAAAGGGTACTTTTTTCAGCAGGTTATATCTAAGATGGCGATTGTCTCTGATTTTGCCAAACTTGGTGAAGGTGTGCAGGTAATGCCTGGCGCAATTATTCAAGCGGGAGCAGTTATTGGTGATCATTCGATCATTAATTCGGGGGCAATTATTGAGCATGATTGCATTATTGGAGAGCATAACCATATCGCGCCAGGTGTTACATTAAGTGGTCAAGTGAAAACGGGTAATTATGTTCATATTGGTACTGGTGCGAACGTGATTCAGGGGATTTCTATTGCTGATAATGTACTAATCGGATCCGGGGCCAATGTAACCAAAAGTGTACCATATGGACATGTCATTTTGGGTCCTCGAGCAGAGATCAAAATGAAAAGGGTAAACAATGAGTCATAATTGGCAAAACACATTAATCGGACCTGACAGTTCTATTCGAGAAGCACTTAAAGTTATTGATAGAGAAGCCCTCCGTGGCGCTATTATTGTATCTGAAACGCGAAAACTACTCGGTATCGTTAGTGATGGCGATATTCGTCGTGGAATATTGGCGGGTGTTGCATTAGAAGCTTGTGTTTGTGAGGTAATGAATACTAGCCCCATTGTCGCGACTAAAGAGATCTGCAAACAACAATTAATTGAACTAATGGAATCGAAAGATATTTTATCGATTCCATTAGTTGAAAATGGCATCGTCATTGGTTTACATACGTTACATGAATCTTTGTTAATAAAAAAATTAGATAACCCTGTTTTTTTAATGGCAGGTGGATTCGGTACACGCTTAAAACCACTAACCAATAATTGCCCTAAACCGTTGCTAAAAGTTGGGGATAAGCCCATTCTTGAAATTACCCTGCTTAATTTTATTAAATCAGGATTTACTAATTTCTATATATCAACACATTACATGCCAGAAATGATAATGGAACACTTTGGC
>NZ_CEZLMY010000302.1:0-2405 GCF_983033635.1 Psychromonas sp.
GCCTAAATAGATCACCTAATTAACGGAATTGGTATAATTAATTCAGAAAAGGATATATAAATTGAAAACAATTGGTTTGTTAGGGGGAATGAGCTGGCAGTCTACGGTAAGTTATTATCAGGCGATTAACCAAGGTATTAATGAAACATTAGGCGGACTAAATTCAGCCAAAATGATATTAAACAGTGTTAATTTTGCAGAAATAGAAAAACTGCAGCATCAGGGATTATGGCATGAAACCGCTGAAATTTTAACAGATGCCGCAAAATCACTTGAGTTAGCGGGCGCTGATTTTTTAATGATTTGTACTAATACCATGCACAAAGTTGCGCCTGAAATTGCAGCCAATATTAATATCCCCATCTTACATATCGCCGATGCCACTGCTGAAAAATTGATTGAAAACAAAATTAGTAAAGTGGGCTTGCTGGGTACCTCTTTTACGATGGCGCAGGATTTTTATAAATCACGTTTAACCGACAACTTTTCGATTGAAGTTGTTGTACCTTGTGAAAGCGATCAAACCATTATTCACGATATAATTTATGATGAGTTATGCAATGGTAAAATTGTTGATCTTTCACGTCAGTTATATCTGGCAATTATCGATAAACTTTTTGCGCAAGGTGCGCAGGCTGTCATTCTTGGCTGCACTGAAATTGCCCTGTTAGTGAAACAAAGTGATACAAAGGTGCCTTTGTATGATACCACTGAAATACATGCTAACAGTGCAGTTCAGTTGGCTTTACAGAGCTAATATAAAATGACTCCTGCAATTAATCTGGCCAAAAAACAAAAAATAGTATTTCAAGTTCACCAATATGCACATGATAAAGGTAGCGGCGCTTATGGTTTGGAAGCTGTAAGCAAAATGGGAACTAATCCGAAGCAGGTGTTTAAAACCTTAGTAGTGAATTTGGATAATTCACAGCTGGCGGTTGCCGTTTTACCCGTCTCCCATAAATTGAGCATGAAACATATTGCCAAAGTACTTGGCGCTAAAAAAGCAACCATGGCAGATGTCGATCAGGTATTGCGTTCAACAGGTTACGTATTGGGAGGTGTCAGTCCCTTGGGGCAGAAAAAACGTTTAAAAACAGTGCTTGATAAAAGTGCGTTAGATTTTGAAAATATCTACATTAGTGCAGGAAAAAGAGGGCTGGAGATTGAATTAAATCCTCTTGATTTAATTAAGATATTAAGCGCTTCTTGTGCGGAAATCCGGGGCTAACGCTGTGCATCAATTCTCTTATTTTGAATAGTTGTAGGCTTTCGCTTGGGGCATTTGCTGTAGATTTCATCGTTGCTGTTTCGCTGTACGAAGAAGATATGCTTCTCAACAGCAAAAAATTAAAAGTAAGGATAGTTTTGTTCGTGACACTATGCTGACGCATAACTCACAGTACCGTATACAGGGACGGCAGAGCCTGTCCCGCTCCTAAACCTGAACTGCAGTTCAATTCGCCGAAACGTTTTTTATCTTACTAAATAAATCCCTTTTTAACGCACCAGTTCGGACCGCACATCGAACATAACAACCTACATACTGTATTTATAATCACTGAATGTGGCCTGTTTTGTCAATAAAACTACAAATTACGTCACTGCGCCTGTTTTGTCGGAATTCCGACAAAAGCGTCACTGCGAAGGTTATCAGGGGACTTTCTGAGTTCCCTTTATAAAAGAAAGGGTTAGATGTGCTTTAAAAATGTGCATATCTTCCTGGTGACGCATTTGTCGATTCACGATTTTGCTAAAAACGTTCATAATTCATTGAATCAATTTGATTTTTTGTTTATTGTGATGTTTTAAATAATTAAGATATACAACAGGGAAATTGCGTCACTGTGATGTATATAAAGCTGTTATATTTCACGGAGTAGTCAGCAATGGAAGAACAGAAAATTGTATATTCTATAGCGTGGTATCAACCTGAAGAGTGGCAACGCTTAAAAGAGGTTGTGGACGATCCATCTTCACTTGATGATTGCTATGAAGAGTGGCGGCAAGGTGCAGAAAAAACAATCTCAGAATTAAGATTAAATGGGCAGTCTGTAAAGAAAACAGCAATTAAAATAAGTGCATTGGTAAGCTGGTGTGAAGCGAAAGGTATAAAACCCAACAGTAAAGCTAGGTCTGAATATGCTTCGTACTTAGCTCAACAGAAGAATAAGTAAAATATAACAAAGCAAAGCAATCAGACGCATAACGGCTGTCGCGGTTTTTGCTAAAAACAAAAAGCCAGCAAAAACAACGCCAACCTATGTGCTGTTGTTTGCGGCGTTAGGTAACAAACGAGGTGTTTGGTTACATGGAAAAAATAGTCGTTTTCGTTTTGTGCCTCTGCTTGTTTATAGGTGGTGCAAACCACATATTTGATAATTTATATTATGGATTCTTACCTT
>NZ_CEZLMY010000303.1:0-2384 GCF_983033635.1 Psychromonas sp.
ACATAAAAATAAGTGACTAAATTAACTTGGCCACTGCTATGCTCGCTTTCGGGAAAAAGCGAGCGTGGGAATTTTGACTAACTTATGTGCTTATGTGCTTATGTGCTTATGTGCTTATGGGCTTTTGCTAGTTAATTTTCTAAGGCGCTTCGGGGCACAAAGCGAGATAGATTATTTACTCTAATGTCGAGCTGTAATTTAATTCATCTGGCTCGCATAGCGGGAAATCAGCGAGCGGGGATTTTTGAGAATGGCCAAACTCTTCTCGTTGATCATGTCTCGCCACAGGCCCCTGAGGTGCGGTGGCGAGGTCAAGGTAGTCGCCAGTACTGAAGATCCAACACCGCCTCAACTCAGATTGTTTGATGGCTAAGAAACGATCTTTTTCATAAATGCCTTTGTATGAAACGAGTGGTAGAGTCAACGCTGGGTTGACCCTGCCAATCGGGTAGGAACAGAGATAAAATACGGCTATTTACGAAGGAGAATAACAAATTCTGATAAGGTTTTTGTCGCATCTGAGCATAATGAAATAAAACATACTGTTCAAATCAGCATTTTTTTTGATAAAAGGCTTTTATTCTTCCTATACTCATTAAGAGGTGTTATTTCAAAAGCTTTAACAAACCTCTCTATATAACAACCCATTGCTCCGCATATTTGTGCGGGGTCACTTTAACTAACAAAGGGGCAAACGACACCCTCCAAAAAGAGAGAGGCGTCCTCGCCATAAATTGATGAAAAAAACATTACTGTTACCCGCATTACTTTTAAGCTCCACAGCTGTTTTAGCAGAAGTTGCTAAAAATGACATATCTATTGGCCCGATCATCACAAAAACCAAATCCGAAGCATCAATAAAAATCATTAACGGAACGCAGGCCGACTTTGAGCAGTTTAAATTTTATGTCCGCCTTTTTTTATTTAAAGAAACTGAGACTACATTTAGCTATGGGCAGTTGTGCGGGGCATCTATTTTGGATTCTCAGCATATATTGACAGCGGCTCATTGTGTAACCGAGGATCTGCTAAATAAATATAAAGATTATAATTTATCAGTGGCTATTAATGATATCGACAAATCTCCTGATTATTCTAGCTTCCATCCTGTCGAAAAGGTGTTCTCGTATCCCGATTATGACGCCATTAACTATTCTAATGATATTGCTATTATCAAATTGAAGGAACCGATATTAACTGATTTTACAAGTATCAATATTCCTACCTATGATGATGTTATTTATTACGAGCAATTGCCTACATATTCAGCTACAGGAATGGGTAAAACAAGTGATTTGTCAGGGAGATCCAGTGAGTTAATGACAACAGAAATGAAATCCTCGATGGATCTCGTATGTTCAGTACTTGTTGGAGGGTTTCTAATAAATAGTCAGGGCACAAGTATGATATACCCAGCCAGTGGCTCTGCAATTTGCGCTATACCCATTGAAGGGAGTAATATATGTAACGGGGACTCAGGAGGCCCTCTCAGCTACCTTGATGCTCAAGGCATACAACAACAAATAGGCGTGGCAAGTTACGGAATCACAACGTGTGAATCTATGACACTCCCGTCCGTGTTCACAGAAATATACCATTACAAAGAATGGATTTACAACGTAATCGAAAACGATATTAATGAAGGACTGGTCGAACTAAAGCTTCCAGAAGAACCTGACCCCCCTCCCGACTCGGACCCTGAGCTTCAACAAAACACAGATTACTACGGGATCAGTAATAGTGGCGGTAGCACAGGAGCATTAGGGTTATTTGGAATGCTAGTGGCAGCAATCCTTCGAAAACGAAAAACAACTCACTAAAAAGCAAGTGACAAAGAAAGCCTAGGCGGAACCCATATTTGCGCCACAAATGGCAAAAATTTCCTTTCCCAAAAAGCATTTCTAAAATAGGGATAAACATCTCTGTTTTAATGAAAAAAATTCTCATTCTATATCCAGCCCTTTTTTACTGCTATGTGAAGTTTCATAGAGAAGTAGCGGAAATAATCAGCAACATAGATGAAATATCGATTATCTACCCGGATGATCCTAATGAATTAATCCATAAATTTTAAAAATAAAATTTGCCTAACGTTAAGCTAATCCATAACCCGTCCTATAACTTGAAAGGCATTACCCACACGATAGTACTCGATGATGGAGAAGAGCTCTCCAATGAATATGATTTACTCAAAAACAATATTATTCCATTGAGATTAATAGAGATTGCAATAACACGTGTAATCAATTTCAAAAAAGAACCTGATTATAAACCAGTTAAATGCACTCCTACTTATGAATATATAGGGTGAGGCTCTTATTGGGGAAACTCATACTTGTTGTGGCCAAGTAATGTTGGCCACAAATTTGTAGTTTTATAACTCG
>NZ_CEZLMY010000304.1:0-2300 GCF_983033635.1 Psychromonas sp.
AGCTAATGATGTCATAGTAATATTCTTTTTATAGTTATGTGAGCATGAGGCCCATAATTGAATAAAAAGATTACGTTAGACAACTATTATTATCAATGTTTAATAACTCACAAATAACGTTCATTATATATTTCTGATCTCACTTTTATCAGTATCACAACTACTTGATATAAGCTCACTGCAGACGCGCCGATCAACCATATATCACAAACAAAGCAAGCCGCGTGAGTGTGGTTCTCCCACCCAAACCATTTCGCCAAAACGGAAAACAAACCATCAAACAGCTGTAGAAACATTGACTTTCCGGCTAGTTTTTCTCAAAAAATAAACAACCGCACATGTTTTATGTGGGATATGGCTATTCTGTGGATAGATCGCGTTAAGTGGCATTGAAAGCGAGTGCAGTCGAAAACAACAAACAGCAACAACAAACAGGACATCCAAGTTGAACGAGGACCGTCAAAAAGATATGGCTGTCCTCAAATGTGCTTAACTCCATTTCAATGTGATTTATTATTTGTAATAAAATCTATAAATGCCTTCTCTCCAGAAACGTTACACCACTCAAGAGTGTTGTTTAATATATCCTTGGCCGTTTCATGTTCTCCATTAGTTTTATAAGTGAGCGCTAATAATGCTTCGTAAAAAGAATGTAAATAAGTCTGATCTGACTGAATTCTCATTTTTGAAAATTCGATCTGAAAGTCTGTAACTCCTTTAGCCCAATCAATAATTGCTCGGGAATAACTGAACAAAAATGAATATTCAGGATTATTATCAAAAAACTCATTTTGAATATTTTCCTGTAAAAATACAGATGGCTTGTCATTTTTAAGGGCTAAAAGATACATTTGATAGCAATGACAAAGAGCTTCAGACAACCCATGTTTCAACAATTTAGCATGCTGCAATGCTTCATCAATATGCTTCTGAGCTTCAACAAACTGTCCTAATAATGCTAACGCTAAAGATAAATTTACCAGCGCATGACACTTTGGATCGCTTCCATTTACTTGGCATATCTCAAAATGTTCTTCTTGATTGTATATTCTTAAAGATTCTATAAATGCATCTCTAGCCTCATTCAAAATACCATCTGTAGTCAAACACAGTCCTTTAAGTGATAGGCCATCAACAAGTCGCCTTCTACATCTGTCCTTTCGTGCGTCATCCACTAGGAGTTTTGCTATTCGATAAGCTTCTGCTCGTTCGGTGCGCATATGAAGCATTTGTGCTTGACTCCATAAGTTTGCATGGTTAGATATAACGCTTTCTTTTTCGACTGCCCCTATTTCAGATAACTGCTGTGTTATCATTTCATTTCGTGACGAAATATTTTCAATTTTTTCACTACCATATCCTTGTGATGACATTAAAACAGGTATAAGTAACTTATTTAATGCAAGTTCATTTGCTAAAGAGATGGATATTTCTTCGATCAACTTATTGGAATTTTGTATTGATAAAATATACTGCTCAGTTTGTTTTGAATGAGACGATTTAGAAAGAAATGAGGCATGTTCAATTCCATATTGAACTGATTTTTCGTAATTTTCAGCATTCAAATAATGGAAAGATAAAAGGTCATAACCTGTAGGAATACCATTTAATAAGTTGAACTCCATAACATTAGCTATGTACTGGTGGTTATTTACTCTATGAAGCGCCCCAACACTCTCATAAGCCGCATCCCTAACCAGTGCATGCTTAAAGATATAGCTGTCACCATTTACTTTGCGTTGTTGATAGATAAGCTCGGAATCAATCAACTCATTTAAATCATTCTGCACCTGTGCTTCACTGTGATTGGAAGCCGCCACCAGCAGTTCATAATCAAATTCACGTCCGATAGTGGCAGCGAGCTGTGCGGTTTCTTTGGCATAAACAAGTGTATCGAGTTTTTGCTGCAGGGAATCACGCAGATTGCTCGGCACTTCGTCCAGTTTATCCGGGCTGGTAAAGTCAAAAATACCGTTTAACTTATGCACTAAGCCCTTCTGCTTAAGCATATTAACCAGTTCTTCAATAAACAGGGGAATACCGTCGGCACGCGTAACAATGACATCGAGCAAATTGGCTGAGACATTCTGTTTATCAAACAATATACGCACAAACTCGCGGGTATTTTCCTGAGTCAACTTAACCAACTTGAGCAACTGAAATCCAGATTCGCTTAACGACTCCGGTAATGGCTGGCGTGAACTGCTGATAAACAGATTGTTTGATGCAATAAAACGTTTATCCGAGCTCAGGCTGGCAATAAACTCGATACTGGTTGGATCTGCCCAGTGCATATCTTC
>NZ_CEZLMY010000305.1:0-2296 GCF_983033635.1 Psychromonas sp.
GCTGTAACAATAGCGAATGCAGGGCCAACTAGTTAATTACGATGCCAAAGGAACGGCAGCGGTTTTAGATATTTAGCCTGCACTATTAATCGCTCCATCAGCACTTGGAACTGGCAAGGGGAAAATTGACAAAAGAAGTTTAGTGGGGGAAGACGGCACTGCTATCACGGCAAACAGTTAAAATCAAAAGCGCTCTTCATTCGTCGCTTATATCATCAGTTTTCTCATCAACACCCGGCTCGATAGAGAGTTCATGTTCACCATTGCCAACCGGCCCGATAGAGATTGCATATTCACTTTACCCAACCCGCTGCCAGAATTGGTGGTAGTCGTCTGCAACCAGTATCCCCCCCTCATTCAGCAGCGCAATGTCGTGATCGAGAAAATTGCTATTATTGATCAGCAGCAAACTCAGCAGAAAACCGAATTCGGGTTGCAATTCCTGCAGACGATTCTGCCACTCACCTTGTGGCTGCCGAGTCAGCTCCTGTGCCTGATAAGAAACAGCGGGCTCCTGGCCAGTTCTCATAATAGTGGTTGTACTGAGACTTGAGAGGAGCGGAGATAAAGCTATCGAGCATGGGAATCACGATAAAAATTGCCAACAGCAGGGTCATGATAATAAACAGGTAAAAATTTTAAAAAATTCTTTTCATATCGTTTTACCAAGCGTCCTTTACGAACAAATACCCTTGTCGCCAGATCGTTTTGATCCGCTTCGGCGCCGCAGGGTCAATTTCGAGTTTTTTGCGCAATCTGGAGATGGCAATGTCGATAGAGCGATCCAGACCGTCGTAATCAATGCCTCGTATAGCAGAAAATATCAGCTCTCGCTCAAGTACCCTGCCGGCATTAGTTGCCAGAAAACAAAGTAGCTTGAATTCAGTGGTCGTCAATTCAATTAGCTTGTTATCCAGAAAAGCAACATGGGAGGAACGGCTGATTTTCAATCCGCCGAAATGAATATCCTCCTCGGGCTCGGGTAAAAATGTTGTGGTGCTCTTATTCTGGTTAATATCGTTTTCCACTCGCCGAAATAAGGCCCGGATGCGCGCCAGCAGTACCCGGGGTTCTATCGGTTTTTTTACGTAATCATCGGCTCCCAGTTCAAGGCCGACGACCTGCTCCATATCATCCTCGCAAGCGGTCAGAATCAGGATCGGTCCATGGTATTTAGATCTAACGGCCCGGCAAACTGCAAGGCCGTCCTTGCCTGGGAGCATCAGATCTAGGATAAGCAGATCGGGGTTTTCTTTGAAGATTCGTCCGGGGGCCGTGTCTCCCCGCCCTTCGATCAACACTTCAAAATCCTGTAACTCCAGATAGTCTCGGATCAACCAGGCAAGTCTTTGATCGTCTTCAACCAGAAGTATTCGCAGTCTCTCTTTCATGTCTCTCTCTCTTCCCTGTAAATGATATGATTGTAAGCTCTCTTCCCTGTAAATGATATGATTGTAAGGTTCACCTATTGAAGTTTTCTATTGTATTTTTGCAACAATTTGTAACCACCTGCCTTTCATCCTCCGTCTAACGAAACACTTTTTAACAAAACAAAACAACTTTACAACATACAGCCTGCGCAGTTCCTGTTAATTTAAAAAACTATGCAATAGTTGGAAGGAAAGACTATGAATGGAAGCACACTATTTAGTAGTACTGAAGAAAGTATGGGGTGGTTTTCTCAGCATGGCCTCGTCAACCTGGAAACCGACGGAAACATCGCCATATATGATGCATGGGGGCCGTTCAATGAGGAACTACTCGCAGCGAACATCGCGATGCACAAGCGGGTAATTCCAAGAATGAGGAAAAATTGCCACAGGGGCGCTATAGCCACTTTTCATTGCAGTGCAATGGCATCACCCAAGACGATTCAGCGCTTTGCTGAATATCTGAAAACTTCCGCCCTTAATGGGAGAGCTTTCACCATCACGGCGTTTGTTATGGCATACGATATCGACGGTGCTGGATTTATGAGGCATTTATTAGCCAATTTTTATGCGGATGCTGGCTTGTCATTCAAGGTTTTTCCTCAGTTGAATGAGGCGCAAGCATGGCTTAAATCCGAACTGGAAATTGTCAACCAGCAGACCTGCTGAAGATAATTGGTCTCTGTAAGAGACCCTAACCTAACAAAATAAACTGTTGATGCGATATTGCAAAAAAATGTTCCGTGTTTCTTCGATAAAAATTAAAATACTCTGCCTAAATTTTATTATTGCTGTCGGTATGGTCGCCTTTCTGATGTTTTTCTATCTAACGATGTCGGACACACTTGAGAAAGAAAAGATGCGCC
>NZ_CEZLMY010000306.1:0-2269 GCF_983033635.1 Psychromonas sp.
ACGGCTTTCGTGTTTCTGAAAAAGGCATTACGCTTGTCACTCGCGATATGCTTAAAGCTTTAGCTAAAAGCAAACAGTTTTAAATGATTATCTACTCCATTTATAGCAAGTTTTTTTACGAAATTTACTCTTGTAAGAGGGAGGCTCAACAATAGAGAGAATGATATTTCATATTGTTTGAGGGGAACTAATAAAGAGGAGCCTAATGGCTCCTTTTTAAGAAGCAGTAATAGCATTTAGCTGCAGGTACTTCTTTGATGCTTTTACCATATGCCCCCTCTCCTATTACAAGGCAATTAGATCGTTGAAGGAGACTTTATTGCAGCTATAGATTGGCATTTTATTGAGTAATTGCAGCCTCTAGCCCGGATCGATTTCAGTCCTATTCTCTAGCAATTGTAACAAGGTTATTTTGCTTCTTTATTTTTATAAACTTCTATTAGTGAAACTAATTTTACGGTTACTTTTAATTTATATTCTTCTTGATAATTTAGTATTTCCCAAACAATGCTAGCTCTTTTATTTGTTAATCTAACTCTTGTATTATTGTAATTACTACACTCTTTTAACTGCCTTAGCAGATCTATATTGAATCAGTTTTATCTGGCGAATGCCTACTGCAGAACGAACTGCGTTAATTAACGCTGCTGTTTTAAATTTACTCGTATAATTCTTAGATTGATATTTTGTATTCATTATTCGCCTTGATAATAGATAGTGTTATCCAAAATCGAAGTGTCCCGTTTTTTAAACCCAAATAGTGCATCACAGTCTAACGGTAACAGGCAAAGAAAAAGAGCAGCAACAGCAGTTTACTGCATTATTAAAGTAAGGATGAGAATCATAGTTGAAACCACCATAGTACTGATGGAGAAATTTCAGATATTTAGTGTGGAGATTTGCATATCAACATCGCTATTTGGGCGGGTGGTGGCTGGAGCTTGATGCCTCCAGCCAGATAATCAGCACTTTATTTGTGGCTGGTTTGCATTCGGTAAATGCCATTAACAATTGCCAGAGTAACTATCGCGAGAGGAATATCCAACACATTGGAAATTTGCGACAACATATTCAGGTTCATTAATTCAGGCAGTTCTTCTGCACTTGCAGATAAGCGGAAAATAGATTGGTTTAACATATTAGATGTGAGCCACAGAGCCCACCAGACTGGCAGAATCAGACTTATCTTTGTCAAACGCCAGTCAAGAGGATTTTTACTGGCCATCCAGATCTCTTTCATTGCCTGATATGGCTTCCATAGGTTAAAGATAGGAATAAAGTAATAAGCAATAGACCAGGCTGGAGTATAGGTCATATTCAGTGCGCCAAGTTGGCGGGCGTTATAATTAGCTCGATAAATCCACTTGAGGATTAATACAGCAGAAGCAATAAAGGCAATTAGAGAAGCTATACCGATGCTTTGCAGTAACTGAATAACCACCTCACCGTCGGCAAAAGCTTCTTGCAGCGAAGCATAAACGCCCTCTTGGTAAGCGGATAATAATTGATACTCTAGGAATCCAAATATAATAGATAAAATGGCAATCAAGATCTGAGCATAGAGCACGTATCTAATCCATTTTGTCAGGCATTCTGAACTTTTAAATCCTTCTTCTACACTCGACAATTTATATTCTCCTTATAAGGGGTAACGTCAAAATAATTTACCTGCGCTCTTTTATACCTATTCAACCTCAAAACACCGATTAAAGTAGGATAGGTATAAAAACCAGTATCTCCCGATACTGGTTTTTGAGTGATAAGTAAAATTCTGCTTGTACTTATTTAGCTATTTCTACCGGCACAAACTCTTTTCTTTTAGCTCGTATATCCAGTACAACTGTTAGAACAAATGACATTGCAAACGAAATCAGCATACCAATTACATATGGCGTAACATCTTCAGGACGGATAGAGATAATGCCCGGCAGACCTGCTGCGCCTAGTGCACCGGCTTTCACATTAAACAGTGTAATGAACGCACTTGCTGTTGCTGCTGCTACAATCGCTGCGATAAACGGATAGCGAAGTTTTAAGTTAACACCAAACATTGCCGGCTCTGTAATACCCAATAGAGCTGTCACACCCGATGGAATTGCAATACCTTCAAGTTTGACATCTTTGGTTCTAAATCCGACGGCTAATGCTGCACCGCCTTGCGCGATGTTAGACATAGCGGCAATAGGGAAGATAAATGTACCGCCAGTAACTGCAATATCAGCAAGCAGTTGTATTTCAATTGCGATAAAGCTGTGATGCATCCCTGTGA
>NZ_CEZLMY010000307.1:0-402 GCF_983033635.1 Psychromonas sp.
ACATTAGATTTAAGGGTTCTCCGTTGTGAGCAATGCCTTAGGAATAACATTACGGGCTCTTCTTATTGGGTATGGTTCAGGAATCAAGCGCAAAGGGCTGGTTATGTCGAGGCGTTTCAGAATACAGACCATTTAGAATTATTGGCTTTATATAAACAGTTAATGATGTATAGAAGTTATTACGGTTTTATTCAGGAGGCTGAGTTCGGGATTTCTGAGGATTACGACATCGGAATGATGCAACCATTAGAAGCTGACCACCGATTCCCATTACAACCATCTGGTGGATGTAGAGTAGGTGAAGTTTCAGCGCGTAACTTAATGATAGTACCGACATCACTGAATCGAGCAAAGACAAACAAGGTGATTAATGGGTGGGGATTCTCAGCACCGATGAAAACG
>NZ_CEZLMY010000307.1:412-2230 GCF_983033635.1 Psychromonas sp.
TATAAGCTTATTATGGCTGGTGGGGATTTACCAGATGTTAAAATGGAAGAATACTCATTTGAATGGTACAACTCAGAAACGAATTCAGTGGTAATGGATAGATATCAAAAAGGAACGCTTTCTACTATATTTGAGATGGATAAACCTACTCGACAGGATGACATTAAATTATTAAGTTTTGTTATCAGGAAAAGCAAGTCAGGCTTTTTGGATGTGAGTGACTTGTCACCTGAGGCATTAACAGCCGTTTGTGATGTCATTTTAGATACTGGTTTTTCGCCTAGAGAATTTGTATTTCTTGACTCTGACTCAGATGAAGCAGAGCAGTTTTCACAGGACTACAATAGCCTATATTATGAAAGTGTTACCACTTCTGCATTCAAGCAAGTGTTGGGTATCTAGTTGGTGATTCAATTCCAATAAAGTCTTAAAAAAAAGGGGGGGTATGTATAGCACTTATTACTCCTCCTTTGCAATCCTTGCTACGCAAGGGCTGTAGCATTTTGACTGTGGGGAATCAGGGTGAATCTATAATTAACTAAGCCCTAGATTCTTTGGTATTGACAATCACTGGAGGGATAAGTCAAACAGTGTAAATACCCGTTAGATATAGGGAGCTAATTGCTCCCTTCACTGAATACTTACTCGAGAGTAACGACCGATATTTTATGACACACGCTATTTTACGGCCAATAGTAATAAGGTTTGTTGGGTAGCTCCTATCACATTAGTATAATAGTCAACACCGTTGTAACAAAACGTTCTCCCTAGAGTTTGTACATCTTGACCATTGAATAAGTCACCTTTCATAAATGTAATAGTTGGCTTATCATAACCTATAGAAACTATAGCTTTATCAGGTAAAGCTTGAGTAATTAGTTCATCAGAATGAGAGGAAGATAAACTATAGCCAAAACAATACCCCTTCTGAACTTTACCCTCAAGCAACTTATTGGATAGTGTTACAAGGTCATGTCTACCATTTATTTGCGTTACCCCATACTTACGCATGATTTCTTTTTTACCTACTAGTCTATTCCACTTGCTATCAAAACTTTGCAAAGCGTTTAGCTCTTCATAGTTGTACGTTATTTCAGGTGCAATCAGTAGTGTAAATTTAGCAAAGGAAGGACTATAAGTGTCCTTTGCAAGACTTACTGCAATAGTTTTTGAATTAGTAATAAATTCCAGTAGTCTATTTTTGTCTGAACCATAGTGTGTTTTGGTGACATTGCTATGAGTAAAACTATAAACAAGCCATTCGTCGCTATTATTAGCTTGTATCGGTATATCACTGGTAAATGTATAAGTATCCCCTTTTTCATTTACCATGAACCACAGTGGCTCCACATCTAAGTATTCTATTACGAGTTTGGAGTCAACTATAATGTTTGTATCAGTCTTTTTCTCTCCTCCGAGATAGTTACCAAGCTCTAAATAGTTGGTTTGTGTTAGCCATCCCAAGTTAGGACCTTCCTTAGAGTGACTATAACCTCCACTTAATATTTTAACTGAGTCATTCAGGCCTAATTCACCCATACTATGTGACTTTGTATATGTTGGTTTTGGGAGACCTTTAAGCATTTTTTCCAAACCAATAATTCGGTCTTCCTTACTAATTATATAGTTGATTCTGTTATGTAATGATGCCTTGATAGAGGAAACGAAATCTTGTGGCAATGCAGGGGTCCATTTTTCAACTAATCGTAGTTCTTCTTCGCTTTGAAGTATGTCCAATGTCTTAGTGTCATCTTTAACGAAGTACAAAGAGCCACTTCTTATCTTCGCTAAATCACTTGAATTTTCATATTCAGACTC
>NZ_CEZLMY010000308.1:0-2221 GCF_983033635.1 Psychromonas sp.
GACTTGCAGTATTTCTGAGTTATCGCGTTTTTTATAAACTCGCAATGTGGTCACTAATTTTCTTAGGCCAGTTTCAGAGAGGTGGACACTGACAAAGTGCTCAATATCATTATTGCTCGAGATTAAACTATCCCTCTGCATCCTGTTATAAGCTCTTTCGGCAACATCTGCATTTGAAAATGACTTTGCTCCATCACTTGCAATTTTAGCTATTTGATTATCTAGCCAGTTCAGTTGCACTTGATGATTTGTTTTTAATAACTCTGCCTTTTTCATATTCCCCCTCCCCATTAAATAATTACACTGTAACTATAATAGGCATTAATAAAAATATTGCACGAGTAGCAAATCACTGCGATCTCTTAAAAAAAGAGGGAAGCGACAAATTTATTGTCATGTATAAAAGTTCTGAATAACGTATGCTTATAAGCGAAATTAGAGAGCTTTTTTTCAGCCATATGTCAGCCTCCTTATCTCTAGTACGGGATATCATCCATTGGAATCGGGTTAAGAGTGTGCTTAATTAGGTCCTCAACTTTAACGGGAGTTTGAGACTCAACGCGTCTGATGATTTCGACTAACGCTGCGGTGTTGTCATTTAACTTTGTATTTAGTTCTCTGACTTCAGCAATGAGTTCTTGATTGCGTGCTTTGTAATAATCGACTGTGCCGTATTTAGGTCCATCTGCATCTTCCTCCACCTCGCTATCAGACATCTGCTGATAACGAGATTCGGCTATCATCTTTTTGCGATCATCAGTGGATAACGTGCTGAGCGCACCTTTGATCACACCTTTCGCTTTTAAACGCTCATGAAGTGTTGTGGCAGAAATTGGGGCTTTTTCGCTCCCTAGCTCCACCATAATTTCTAATTCTGCTTCAATGGCACTGTCGAGCTTGATTGAACGGGCATTCTTAGCCATATTATTTTTCCTCTCTCAATTCACGCTGATCTTGGGCAAAGCTCTCTACCACCGTCTTTTTCGGCCCAGTTTGATTTAGCCGCATGGTTGTATTAAAGACTCGTAACGGTATAAAACCACTGAAATTCTCCGCTTTACCTAAGACAATTCCCATCTGTGACAAGTTGTGTTTTTCTTTCTCAAAAGCGTCTCGCTCACGCCGCGATTTTAACTTACCGGCCTGCTCCAACCGTGACATTTTTTCGACATTTAGTGATAAGTTTTGATGAGTCGCACGGATACTATCCAGCTCACCAGGGCGTCCTGTGATCGTTAAATGAAAACAGCCTTCACCATCAAGGCAACGCAGTTGCTTGTCACAACCATGCAGCGCCAAGTTGCGGGTACAGCTGCCATTCACAACAATATGAAAATTACGACCATGGACTTCAACAAACTCTTTAGCTGACTGCAACCCGTCTTTTTTTCGGATTGCGTTAAATGTACCTTGCAGCTCACCCAAGAGATTGTTTTCTGCAAGCGCTTCTTGCATAAACTCAACATGCTCAGCTGGTTTGTTAAAAGCATGCACGCTTTGTTGCACAGCCAGTTTAGTGGGCGTTGGCCCCATTGGTGTTACCCCTAGTTCAGCTAACAAGCTGTCATTAGGTTCTGGTGACTCAGCAACAACTTCATTGGGCTGCTGTGCATTATTGACTCGTTGTCGCATGCTAGCTGTAGACGTGTCCTGATTACGTGTCTTATCTTTTAAGCTGAGATGTTGATAGTCTCGGTTTTGCGTAATATCTCTACGTCCCACTATTAGTGCCTGCTGGTGCTCATTAACATCTGCCAATGCCAAAAATGTATTTAACTGATGTCGTGGCAAATGTGACTGGATATATATATTTGACCCATCTTCCTCTTTTAATCCGTATCGATTGAAAACCGATGCGCAGGAATCTGGAGTTCTCTTATTAGCAGAGCCAAAAAACGCCCCCAACGTGGTTTGAGTCATAACGTCTGGATATATATAAGAAATCGCTGTATTAGCTTGCGAAATATCTCCCAAGACCCCTTGCGGAGTGATGCAGAGCAATTCTGATTTTTTGATGGTAATAACATTTTTTCGCTTTCCTTTATCCCCCACCCAAAGGCTGATTGACGAGCTGTAATGCTTCCCCTTGGTCCGATGATAATAACGATTTAGATCGGCCACTCGATAGACGGGTTGCCTAGAGATTGGGCCCTTAATGCCCTCTCTTCTTAGTTTCATTCTGTCCGTATCGACAATTTCCTTGACAGGTAATACCCCAGCC
>NZ_CEZLMY010000309.1:0-2208 GCF_983033635.1 Psychromonas sp.
TGTTAGAAAACTTACTTAATGAAGATATGGGCAAACTTATACTTCGCCTCACAGTAGCGGTATTAACTTTGTTTCATGGCATAGCCAAAGCTATGCACCCTGAATCAATAGAGTTTATCGGTGGACTATTTGAGAATATAGGTCTGCCCGCAGTTACCGCTTATACCGTTTTTATAGGTCAAATTATCGCACCATTAATGGTTATTTTGGGCTATTACAATCGAATAGGTGCAGCCCTTATAACCTTCACCATGTTGGTCGCTGTGTTATTAGTTCATACAGGACACTTTATAACGTTAACTCCTCAAGGTGGATGGGGACTAGAATTACAGGCCTTGTACTTCTTCGGCGCACTTAGTGTCGTATTTTCCGGTAGTGGTAAATATGCAGTAAAGGCAGGTTAGATATAGAAACAGCCGAATTAGGGACCCTATTTATGTCAAACAGCGGGCGATCCTCTTTTCAGGAAAGATAACTCCTGCTTAGCTAAATCATCGTAAAGTGTAATGAATAAATTCTGAGAACTGAGCAAATCCAGGTGAACCACACTGCTTTGTTGATAATTGCCATTTCAAGAATAGTGTTATCTCATTTCTTGTATTTTTCTTTATCCTGTAACTATGTAATCTAATATTCAACAAAATATTTTAAAATGAGAGGGATTATGAAATCCAAAATTAAAGTAGATTTTTTCCATGATGTAGTCTGTAGTTGGTGTTATGTCATTTCACCCCGTTTGCGAAAACTAGCTGAAGAACTAAGTCTTGATGTTCATCATCATGCCTTTGCTCTGTCTGCCACTAAGGAAGACATGGTGCAGATGTTCGGTTCAAGAAGCAAAGCCAAAAAGGTTATCTTGGGCCACTGGCAGCAGTGCGCTAAAGTCGAGGACCAGAAGCGTATTAATGTTGAGGGAATGCGTCAGAAAAACTTTGAATACCCAACATCTCTGCCTGGATTACTCGGTTGTAAAGCAGCACAAAAACAAGCCGGGGATAAGGGGCATTGGGATTATTTTGACGCTGTACAACGCGCTCATTTAAGCGAAAATCGTAACATTGCCGATAGTGAGGTACTTATCAGTTTGGCTGTTGAGTTGGGATTAGATGTTGAGCGTTTCAAAGAAGACTGTCAGGATCCTGAATTACAAAAGGAAATCATGCAGGATCAGCAACTCGCACAAAAGTTAGGAATTCAAGCTGTTCCAACACTCGTTATCAATGACCGCTGGATTCTATCTGGAGCTCAACCGCTGGACGTGCTGCGAAGTCAGATTCAACAAATACAAATGAGTTAATCTCCTAAAGTTTCTTCCGCTGTAATGCAGAGCCTTCGGGCCTTGCACAATACCTAAGAGCTTAAAATTTTTTACTGACTCGCTTTTTTGGGGAGAGGTTATTGGATTATAACTTACCGTAGCGCACTCAAATTAACATAAATGTGAGCTTCAGTATTGCCGAATTATTTAATGACTGGATATATACTATTTTATATATTTAGCTATAATAAAAGTGGACGTGAATCTTAGGTGTTTGATTTTTAATAACAAAGGTAGATTATACCAACTTGTTTTTGTATGTTTTGATAGCGAATCTCATCGTATTCTTACATACAAGTCCCCAATCTCACCAGTGACTTACATTTTTGAAAATTTGATCTCGACAATCACACTTGTAACTTCATGTATTAGTGTAAAAACGATCTCATTCTTAATTTGCAATAACAAATGTGATAATTGAAGTTTGGATCAAGATCTGATCTTATTTATAATTCCATACTATTGAACATAATTCTATTTAACATAAAATGTATAACATACTGTTATATAATATGTTTTTCGCACTTTGCAGTTGCTCGGGTTAAGCTCGTTGTTAAGGCGCTAAATCCGGTTCTGCAATATAAGACAAGATCTTTTATTTGGGAATTTCGCTTTTTTGTATACCAAATATACCAATAAATTGCTTATTATCAGGATGTTAGGCTCATTCATTTTTATCAATCATTGCTTGAAACCCTTGCCGTTATTGGCGCTAAGTACCTATTTGGACGATTTGTAGGCGTTCTGTGTTGAAATCTGGAGTTAAATTAAGGTATTTCCCTTAATAAATAAAAGCTACGCGACTTAGTTCTAGGAAAATAGCTTTCAAATTCTCTGACCTGGTCAACTGAATTCGGTCACCCTAGTTAAGTTCTTTAAGCTACCTTTTT
>NZ_CEZLMY010000310.1:0-1532 GCF_983033635.1 Psychromonas sp.
TCCATACTCTCGATACAATGATTCGATTTTTTTCCGTTGATTAATTAGTGGTATATCTAAAATCATTGCCGCAATGACCATCGACATAATATCCGGGCAAGCAATGCCAAGTGCGGCACATTTTGTATAGATATGCTGTCGTAATAATTGCTCTGATTCGTGGCAACCCAAATGCGTGACGTTGATAATTAGCGCACCGATAGGGTATTTTTGAGAAGCAAGCGCGAGCGCGGCGAACATTTCCTCGCGCAACAACGAGTCATAATCCGGACCGGACCTATTGGGATTTAAATTTGAGGTTTTAGCGTGATATAACCGTGCCAACAATTCAACTACTTTGCTCATAAGAATCTCCAAAAACAAAAGCGCCCACAATAAAAATACTGTAGCTCAAATAACGCTGTGTTTTTGTACAACACTAAAAACGATTACTTAATTTTGTCCTTTATGAAAGACCCGTGAAAACCGCTACAGGCTTTACCATCCTTGGCTTTGTTGTAAATCCGTATATTTCGCTATCTTAGCTCTGTCTTAGCGATAAAATAATCAATTAAGTGAGGTTCATCGGCTAAAAGTGCATCGTGATATTGCTCTAGTGCGCCCCTTTTTAGCGTTTCTGCATGGGTATGAAAGTATGGGATTTTTGCATCACTCATTGTATGGTTAAGCATCATTTCACCAATCACAAAATCAACCCCTAATTCTATCCAGGTTGTACGAGCAACTTTGCGTAATGAATGACTGGTCCACGCATCTTGACTAACTTCTTGTATCAACTCGCCAGCAACATTTCCATTTATGGATATTCCACTCGCACTACTTGGAAATAGATAAACACCATCGTAATTGTGCTTGCATTGATAATCACGATATTGCTGTAAAATACTGATTGCTAAATCAGTCAGTGGCAACGTTAATTGCTCCTTAGTTTTTGTTATCGGCGCGGGAATAATCCATTTTTTAGACTTAAAACAAATATGCGTCCACTTGGTTTTCCGGGTCTCGCCTATTCGCGTTCCGTGCAACAGCATCATCAAAACCAAGAACCTTGCGGGTACACTGGCTAAAATCATGGCTTTGTAAACGCTATCTAATTGCTCAAATCTGAGCTGTGTCTCTTTTGGTGGTATTTTACCCTCGATAAAATCAGTAAATATGAAACCAATCAATGCCGATGGTTCTATCAATTTCAATTTCAACGCTTTATGAAACGACTGTTTTAATACTCGCCATATTGAGCGGACAGTGCCGACAGCGTAGGTATTCTGCAGAGGCCAAAATAATTTCGCATCTAATGTGTTATGGTTAATTTCTGTTAACTTAACATTGCCTATCAACGGAATTAAATGCTTTGTGATAGCCCATTTAATCGTACTTCTGCGCTTCTTTGATATTGAGTTGTTTGTTTTACTGCGTACTAAATACCATTCCAGCAATTCACCTATCACCGTAAAATTATTCTCTAGTCCTACATCCAAATCATTATCTAAATATTTGCTTACATTTGTCGTTACATGAGCAACTTTCAAATA
>NZ_CEZLMY010000310.1:1542-2177 GCF_983033635.1 Psychromonas sp.
AGCTTCAACTTTTCTAAATTTCTTTCTGTAAATTTAACCTCTTGAGTTGTCATTGTCGGACTCCTGTTATTACACTATCACCTGATCTCTAAAAAGAAAGTCATCACTTGTTATGACGCTTTTTGAGAAAACAAGCGAGAGCGCGTTAGCGTTTTTTAGGGTTAAAATCACTGCTTAATATAGAACGGTCTAAAGAGAAGAGATAGGACGAACTTCAAAGATCCAAAAAATTACCCTTGTTAAACAATTACTTATAGGTGATAATACGATCCTACTTCATAACAACATATTGTTATGTCATCTAACACATAGAGTTATATGATCTAACACATAGAGTTATAACAATGGGAAATCGCTTAAAAAACAAACACTACTTTAGGGGTGTTTTTTTGCTCAAAAAATGACCTGTAATAACGTGTAATAGTTTTTATCCGGAAACTATTTTATTGTATGTACAGGAGCGGACATAAAAATGACAATAATAAATAGCACGCCTAAAGATTCAACGTTAGCACAAATAAAACGACAATATGATGAACGGTTGAATGAAGAACTTGGATTAGCACAAAACAAAAAAACTTTTTACAATAAAATACATGTAGATCAGGACGGGGAAGTTGTTCAATATACAGACA
>NZ_CEZLMY010000311.1:0-2131 GCF_983033635.1 Psychromonas sp.
GTACTGCTTCTAAATAAGATTGGATGCAAGGTAAGCGTCATTTATGCCAATAACAGGTAATGACGCTATTGCAAAGAATCGACAACAAAGCGTAATGGTTAATCACCATTACGCTTTTTTTTGCTTATGGCGCAGAGAAGCTAAATAATAATCCAGTGGAATTAATTGAGCAGCTCACTGAAGGTGCTGTCATGTATGTCGGGCACTTACCCAATATTCAAAATGTTGTTGCCAATCTTATCTCCAGCAGTGCTAATAATACCGTGCTTAAGCTTGTCATAGAATCACCTCTAGTTATTTGTTTCATAAGGTGTCTACAAACCTAGGGGTGAACCACACAGTGATTCTGGGCACTCGTTTAGAGATAAATGAATAATATCTTGTAAGTAGGTATGTGCCCCAAAGCGCTTCAGCTAGTAAAAATTCCACGCTCGCTAATTCCCGGAAGCGAGCATAATAGTGGTCACTAATTTCTAGTTTTGTAACTCGCTTCTTGGGGCACAAAGCGACTTACAAAATATGATTGGTTCCATTCTAAATTAATGCCAGAACCACTTAGCGTTTTCGTAACCAAATAAAAAAGCCCTGAGAATTTAACTACTCAGGGCTTAATGTTTAAAAAAATCAGTGGATAGTAATAAAAGTTGTGGTTGTCTGCTACTTTTTCTCAGTCCAATATATAACTACTTCCTGCTTTCCCCATTGTCTCGCTTTTTTAACATCGTTACCCATGTAAATATCAATTTTCTTTTTCCAGCGCTTATTCATTTTATCCAGTACTCTGTATGTACCGTCAAGCCCTTCGATTCTTACTTCTTGATTGTGAGTAAGCCCCATATCTATAAGGTCTCTCGACACTGCAATCGATTTCATTCCTGGCTTAAGGGTATCGCCCCATGCAGCAAGGTTTGGTGTTGAATCTGTTTCTCCAACACTTGAAGTATATGCACTCGCAGTCACTTTTAGTGACTGTTCACCTCCACCACAACCCAAGAGTGAAATGATGGCTAGTACAATGACAATATGAAGGCTAGGTTTCATAAGAGACTATTCCTTTTAATTTATTAGTTTTTTATTGGTAGGTTTTGCTTTGATACTTTAACCAATCATCTGCATGATTTGTAGTTTATCTGCGATAATTTAGTCAGTATTTTTATTTGTTTTCAGAGGTTTAGTGGATAGCTCTCCATACCCGAGTTGTTTTATCGGGAATCTCAATGCATCTAAAAAATTGTTGTGGCTGGCTGATTTTGGCCACAAGTCTATAGGTTTATAAGGCGCTTTGGGGCGTTTGCGACTTAGCTTTGTAAGTCGCTTCGGGGCACAAAGTGCCTTATAAAATATTACTAAAATAGCCACATCAGCATGGCCAAATATACTGCACCACTATATTGAGCTTTTGAAAGAAATAGTGATAGTATCCCCATTTACCGATAAACAAAGAGGCAATCCTTTGACTCCATTATTAGAGCGTGATGTCCATCTATTTGACCTTGATAATACCTTATACCCCCCTGAAAACGCCATTTTAGAGCAAATAGCCCCTAGAATGCGTAGCTTTATTAGCAATGAGCTAGGTATTTCTATTGAAGAATCTAATGTGCTGTGTGACAGTTATTATCAACGTTATGGAGGTACGATAAGGGGGATTCAATTACATTATCCAAGTGTCGATCTGAATAAATTTTCTGAGTTTTCTCATCAGGTTAATTTAGATAAGGTTGAAAAAGCAACTAAGCTTAAAGACGCATTACATGCATTTAAAAAATCACGTTATGTGTTTACCAATTCGCCACTACCTTATGCGACAAGAGTCTTAAAACATATTGATTTATATGACTGTTTTGATGGTGTTTTTAGTGTAGAGCTGACCGGTTACCAAATGAAACCTGATCCACATGCATTTAATACTATTTGCCAACACTTTGGTTTTGAAGCCTCTGATGCTGCTTTTTACGATGATCAGATATCAAACATTTCCACTGCAAAAGCCTTAGGAATGCGTACTATTTTAGTTAACAGAGGTGATATTGATAAACACGATGCCTGTTATAAAACGGAAGACCTACCTAGTTTTGTAGAATCGTTAATAAAGTAATTTTCCACAGTGCCACATATTATCGTTGTTGTG
>NZ_CEZLMY010000312.1:0-682 GCF_983033635.1 Psychromonas sp.
AAGATATACTTAGAGGATGTAGCTCGTGTTGAATTAGGCTCAAGCCGATATGATGCCGAAGGAAAATTCAACCATAAACCTGCTGCAATTATTTCTGTTTATCAATCCCCAGGAGCAAATGCATTAGAAGTTGCAGAAGCGATTAAAAATGAGTTAAATCGTTTAGGAAAGAACTTCCCCAGTGATATCGAAAGTGACGCGACCTATGACACAACTGAATCCGTTAGCGCTTCTATTTCGGAGGTTGTAGAAACACTCATTGTTGCAGTTCTTTTAGTTATCTTAGTCGTTTATCTATTTTTACAAGATATTCGCTCTACGCTTATTCCTGCTATTGCTATTCCTGTTTCATTAATTGGTACCTTTGTTTTTCTCTATGCCTTAGGGATGAGTATTAATACTATCTCACTGTTTGCATTAGTGCTTGCCATTGGTATTGTTGTTGATGATGCAATTATTGTTATCGAAAATGTCACACGATTAATGAAGGATGAAGGCCTATCGCCCGTAGAAGCGACTGAAAAAGCCATGAAAGAGGTCACAGGGCCGATTATCGCAACAACACTGGTATTGCTTGCCGTGTTTGCCCCCACAGCCGTTATGCCGGGCATCACGGGACAGATGTATGCACAATTCTCAATTACCATCTGTATTTCTGTACTGATTTCATCGGTAAATGCAC
>NZ_CEZLMY010000312.1:692-1466 GCF_983033635.1 Psychromonas sp.
TAGCCCTGCTTTAGCAGCTAGCTTATTACGTGCCCCTAAAGAGCATGAAAAAGGTTTTCATTTTCTCTTTAATAAGTACTTTAATACTCTCACAGAAAAATATACTTGGCTAGTAAGTCAATTAGTACGTCGCTTGGTGATTGTAGGCATTGTTTTTGCTGGTTTATTGGTTGCATTAACCCTGTTAGCTAAAAACACCCCTTCTGGCTTTATTCCTCAAGAGGATAAGAAATCATTTCTCGTTGATATTCAGTTACCAGATGGCGCGTCACTCAATAGAACTGAACAAGTAATCGATGAACTAGTTACCATTGCACATAACGAACCCGGCATTGAAAATGTTATTCATATTAGCGGTTTTAGTGTGATGACTGGAGCAATTGCCTCAAATGGAGGTTTGTTAATTGTTACTTTGGATAACTGGGATAATCGCCCAGATGCAAGCATGCATCAAAATGAGATAATCAGGCGAATACAAGCTAAATTTAACGCACTACCGAGTGCTAAAGTGATCGCTTTCGGGTTACCTGCAATCCCAGGTTTAGGTGCAACAAGCGGCCTTTCCTTTGTATTGCAAGATACACAAGGCCGAAGCCCTGAGAATCTATCCCAGGTGATGGGCGCATTTATTCTAAAATTAAATACATTACCTGAAATAGCCTCCGCGTTCAGTAATTTCAGAGCAAATGTACCACAGATGTATGTCGATATTAACCGTCAAAAAGCAAAGGATTTAGGAATCCCTCTTACTGTTATCTTTAATACATTACAAAC
>NZ_CEZLMY010000312.1:1476-2104 GCF_983033635.1 Psychromonas sp.
AGTCTATAGTGTGATGTTACAAGCTGACACTGAGTTTAGAGATAATGAAAATGATATTAACAAGTTCTACGTTAGAACAAAAAATAACGACATGGTACCGCTTAGCACCTTAGTTGAAATAACTCCGATGCTCGGCCCTGAATCCGTCGAACAGTACAATCTATTTAACTCTACTGATATCAATATCTTCCCTGCACCAGGTTATAGTTCTGGCGAAGCGATTGCAGCAGTAGAGCGTGCAGTTACAGAGTTACCTTCTGGTTACACATACGAATGGACAGGGCAAACTTTTCAAGAGTTAAGAGCTGGAAATTTAGCACCGTTCATTTTTGCCCTGGCATTTATCTTTACCTATTTATTCCTTGTTGCTCAATATGAAAGCTGGACGATACCTGTTGCAGTTATGCTTTCTGTACCTATTGCTATATTAGGAGCATTTACCTATCTAGCCATTATGGGGGTAGAGCTGAATTTGTATGCACAAATCGGTCTGGTACTGCTGATCGGGCTTGCCAGTAAAAGTGCAATATTGATAGTTGAGTTTGCCAAAGAACTTCGCGAGTCAGGAAAGCCTATCTTAGAAGCCGCAACAGAAGCGGGACGCTTGCGTTTCCGCGCTGTATTGATG
>NZ_CEZLMY010000313.1:0-2093 GCF_983033635.1 Psychromonas sp.
GTTTATGATGTTGCGGTTGATATGCGTCAATCATCCCCTACTTTTGGTAAAGCGGTGGGTGTAGTGCTTTCGGCTGAAAACAAACGTCAACTATGGGTGCCTGAAGGGTTTGCGCATGGTTTTTATGTGATGACTGATTCTGCTGAATTTGTTTATAAATGTACTGATTATTATCATCCTGAATCTGAAGTTTCAGTCTGTTGGAACGATGCTGAGCTCGCGATTGATTGGCCGTTAGGTGATGGTGAGTTACCACAATTGTCTGATAAAGATGCCAAAGGTTTTTCTTTTCAAGATGCACCCAAATTTGATTAATAGGTAAACGTAAAATGAAAGTCGTTATTACAGGAAAAGGTGGACAGCTTGCTTGGGAATTAGAGCAACTTGCTCCGCAAGGATATGAAGTTATCAGTGTTGGTATTAATGAGCTAGATATTAGCAATGAGTTACTCGTCTCCGATTTTATTACTAACACTAAACCTGATTTAGTGATTAATGCAGCCGCTTATACGGCAGTTGATAAAGCTGAAGAAGATGTTGATACCGCTTATGCAGTTAATGAGCTTGGTACTCAATATTTAGCTAACGCGTGTAAGCAAGCCAATGCTCGTATTTTACATGTGTCGACTGACTTTGTTTTTGATGGCACAAGTACCACTCCTTATCAAACTGATTCAAAACCTAACCCTATTAATGTATACGGCGCATCTAAACTTGCAGGTGATATTGCCCTTCGAGAAATATTGCCTGAAGCCAGTGTGATTGTGCGTACTGCTTGGGTTTATTCTGTAAATGGAAATAACTTCGTAAAGAGCATGTTGCGTTTGATGCAAGAAAAACCGCAGCTAGGCATTATTTATGACCAAGTGGGTACCCCGACCTGGGCAAAAGGGTTAGCGCAATGGTTGTGGGCTATAGCTGACAAATCTGAAGTAACAGGTATCTATCACTGGACGGATGCAGGTATTGCTTCTTGGTATGACTTTGCTATTGCGATTCAAGAATTAGGAATTGAGAAAGGGTTATTAAAAGAGGCTATTCCTGTTTTACCTATCCCAACATCTGCATATCCAACGCCTGCTAAGCGCCCTGCTTTTTCCATTATTGATAAAAGTAGTGCTGAAAAAGTATCTGGAATTAAAACAACGCATTGGCGACAGCAGTTATCCGAAATGATGAATGAGTTATAATTTATACAATATCTCATAGGCATTATATTTATTGATAGAATTACAGGTATATTTACCAGTTTACCTAATGGAAGAGATGAAAAATGAAATATTTAGTAACTGGCGTAGCCGGTTTTATTGGTTCTTGCGTTGTGGAAAGGCTTTGTGAACAAGGCTATCAAGTCATTGGTATCGATAACATTAATGACTATTATGATGTGAATTTAAAAGATGCGCGTTTAAAGCGTGCAGAGCATGAAAATTTTCAGTTTGTGAAAGTTGATTTAGCGGATAGAGAGGCAATGGCCGCTTTGTTTGTTGAGCATCAGTTTGATAAAGTTGTGCATTTAGCCGCTCAAGCAGGTGTGCGTTATTCTATTGAAAATCCGATGGCTTATGCTGATTCTAATTTAGTCGGCCATCTTAATATTCTTGAAGGTTGCCGAAATACCAAAGTGAAGCATTTGGTGTATGCCTCTTCAAGTTCTGTTTATGGTCTAAACAATAAAGTGCCATTTTCAACGTCTGATTCTGTTGATCACCCTATTTCACTTTATGCTGCCACTAAAAAGTCTAATGAGTTAATGGCGCATTCATACTCACACCTTTACGATATTCCAACGACAGGGTTACGTTTCTTTACTGTTTATGGTCCTTGGGGACGTCCTGATATGGCACCTTATATCTTTACTAAAAAGATACTAGCGGGTGAAACTATCGACATTAATAATAACGGTGATATGTGGCGCGATTTCACCTATATCGATGATATCGTTGAAGGTGTGATTAGAATAGCAGACGTTGTGCCAGCTCGTGATGATAAATGGACTGTTGAAGAAGGGACTCCGGCATCAAGTTCTGCCCCTTATAGGGTGTATAACATCGGCCATGGTAGCCCAATTAATTTAATGGACTTCATTAAGG
>NZ_CEZLMY010000314.1:0-2058 GCF_983033635.1 Psychromonas sp.
CCATTACGCTCGCTTTCTCCCAAAACCGAGCGTTACACAATATTTACCGGAACTGCTACAGGTTCCTTTTAACGCCTTAAATCATGGGCAAAATAAAGTATTGCTGATCGCAGCGAGGCTTTATTTTGTCCCTCTGGATTTTTTTGTTAGTCGATGGCTAATTTTCTTCCATAGAGTTATGACTTTGCTCTCACTCTTTTGCATATTGCATCATCGAGTTTATTTCTTACGATCCATAGTAAGCTAGTTATAAGGCCGCAAATAGGGTTGATCAAACAAATTAGTGAATTAATAACCCATGCTAGAATTTCCCTCCGCGTTTCACCTGGGACTCTATTGACTAATTTATCTCTAAATTCGGCTAAAACTCGACAGACTTTCATTTGCTTTTCAAGGCTCAATGACCCAAATACGCGATCTTTTGCAGCCCTTATAATTGACTTTTCATTTCCTTTCCGGATTTTGATTGCTAAAGGACTTTTCTTTTTTCGTATCATGCTCTGAGATGATTTTTTTAGTTTTTTCTTGTCTTCAACCAGGCTTACATACTTCTTGATTTTTTTATCATCCATGACTGAATCCTATTTTATACATTTAAGATAACCCAAACCCAATTAGGGCACCAATAACTAAACTCATCGACAGAATCCTGATTCTACTTTTATAAGGATCTAGTGATGAGTAAATTGATACAATAATATTACTTCCAAAAACAAGACCGATTATTATTTGAGTTGAGATAGCAGCATTATTGACAGTTGATACAATAAGAGCGCCCGCAAGCAAAAATAAAAATGACAATCCGTTAAATAATAGATTGTGTTGTTTCATATATTGCACACCTAACCTTCATCTCTTGTGTTTAATATCTGTTTAACTTTTCTTGCCTCCTACTCATATCGACTAACACCCTAATAGCCTGCTGTTTTTTGTCCCGTTGATTAGTTTATAGTTTGACCATCCCACTTATTTATTTGTTAGGCGAGTTACTAATCACCAATATAACTGTCATTATTTGGGTTGTGACAATCAGCCCAATCATCCATATCCGCATCATTATTTGGGTTGTTGATATCAGACCAAGTATCAAGTTCTTCTTGGCTCATATCTTCAGAGTCATCAATATAACTATCATTATTTGGATTTTGACAATCAGCCCAATCATCCATATCCGCATCATTATTTGGGTTAAAGATATCAGACCAAGTATCAAGCTCCTCTTGGTTCATATCTTCAGTATCAGGATTACTCATTTTCTGTCCTTTATTACAGTTTCAAAAAATAGCATTGCTTCCTTTTGCTCAGCATAGTCCCTTATACACAGTATAGTGAGCTAATAGTCTCTGTGCAGAAGCGCCTAACGCCGCAAATGAGAAAGATCGGACACCCATACCTTATTCATCACATTACATATGGATATTAGATCAAGCTTCAAAAAAAAATATTACAAACTATTACAGAGTGCAAAAGGCAGAGCGTATAAACCATTGGTCGGCTAAGTAAATTTGGAACAGAGTACAAAAACCTAAGTTGCTCTGTGTCCCAAGCGACTCAGGTAGTAAAAATTCCCATGCTCGCTTCTTCCCGAAGCGAGCTTCGCAGTGGATAAATAAATTTGGTCACTGTTTTATGTTTTGTAAGGTGCTTTGGGGGCGTTTGCTAGTTAGGTTTCTATGGCGCAAAGGGGCACAAACCGACTTACAAAATATTATTCATTTATCTCTAAACGTGTGGCCAGAATCACTGTGTGGTTCGCCCCTAGATTTGTAGACACCTTGTAAGGTTATTTTGAAACAAATAACTAGAGGTGATTCTATGACAAGCTTAAGCACGGTATTATTAGCACTGCTGGAGATAAGATTGGCAACAACATTTTGAATATTGGGTAAGTGCCCGACATACATGACAGCACCTTCAGTGAGCTGCTCAATTAATTCCACTGGATTATTATTTAGCTTCTCTGCGCCATAAGCAAAAAAAAGGCGTAATGGTGATTAACCATTACGCCTTGTATGGATAATACTCCCACCAAATAGTTACCTTTAAAACCTTTTCGGG
>NZ_CEZLMY010000315.1:0-2052 GCF_983033635.1 Psychromonas sp.
CAAATATAGAGGTGAATTTTTTAACTAAATATAACTCTTTTATTAATTTGCGAGTTGGCGCGCATTTGTAGGGAAAACCTTGTTTTCGTTGAGTTAAATCAGTTCTGTAAGTAAATATATCTTCTACTTTTAAAGGATAAGTTTTTTAGATTGAACTTAATAAATATTTTTTGTATATACAGAAAACAGGAGTTTATTATGGATATTTTATCGTTCGGCGTGCTTACTGTTACCTGCGTTATTTTTGTTTATATGATGTACTTCTTTATTGATCTGATTAAAAAGTCACATCTGGAATAATAAAGCTAGGTTTAATTTGTAAACAAACTATACGAGGTAACAAATATTTACCCGTGAAAGTATAAGGCACCCATTAGCTATTTAATCAAAAGTTTCTGATTGAAAAAAATACAAGCTGTGGGTGTCTTGCATATTGCATTTACTTTAATCGGGCTCTTGAGTTTTGTCATTGAATGCAAGAAACAAGATCTAAGCCCTGTAATTATCCCTTTTTCAGCATCTTTTAACCCTTTTGAGGGATATCCCTTTCACAGTTTCTCTTGAACAATACAATTTTGTGTAGCTATCGGTAAATGCAAAATATGTATGCTAGAGCCCAACAACACAACGATTCAGGGCGATAGACTAGCTAATTTGTCTGCAGGGTAATAATGTTACTGATGGTTTCGCTGAATCAATAATAGCTAAAAAACACTTCATAATTTAAGAATGCAGACAGTTGAAGGGGTGTCGATGACTCAAAAATTTTTAAAGATTGTCTGCCCAGGTATCATGGTCCTTGTTTTGATATTGCCGACCGAAATTTTGGCAACGCCGAAAACTAATATAACCTGGACTACAGAGATCTGGCCGAAGGCAACGGAAGAGGATGGCAGGGGGGCCTATTTTGATTTGCTAAATGCCGTTTATCCTCCTTCAGAGTTTGAGCTGCTGCATAGCTTTTTGCCCTATAAGCGCGGTATTAACTTTGTCAGAGAAGGTCGTATGGATATTTTTTCCATTTGCTATCCGATGAGCGAATTTTATAGGGCAAAACACCCCTGGGCTCAAGAAAGTTTAGGCGTGTTGTTTGACGAAAAAGTTATTGGTGATTGGCGTGGGCTCGCATCTCTGGAGAATAAACAGGTTACCCTGCATAAGGAGATTGCCATCTTGCCTTTTATCAAGAAGCTTAATGCAAACTTGATTAAGACCGATAGCAAAGCTAAGTCACTGCTGCTACTCGAAAAAAGAAGAGCAATTTTTTTCCTTGGTATTTACATTAATATCCTTCATGAGGTCGATAAAAACAGCAATGTCAGTATGCCTCCATATACTTTTGTTCCTCTGCAGGTTATCACTTGTTATCCGGGGTTTACGCCTTCCCCTAAAGGTGAAAGATTAAGAGAAATGTGGGATAAGGGAATTGAAAGGCTCCATAAATCGGGTGAGTTACAGGCAATTTATAAGAAATGGAAGCTTGAATACCCAGATTACCAGTGGCAGTGAACAGAAGATATCGGTTACAATCTACTAAGTTATTAGAAATTGAGGTAGGTATGGCTAGAACAGCAGCAGCTTTGCACATATTAGTGAAGCATAAAGAACAAGCAGAAGATATTATTGCCCAGCTAAAGAAAGGTGCAAAATTCCAGGCTTTAGCTAAGAAGTACTCGAACTGTCCGTCGGGTAAGAAAGGTGGTGATCTTGGTGAATTTAAGAAAGGTCAGATGGTTCCACAGTTTGATAAAGTTGCCTTTAATGGTGAGATATTAACCCCTCATTTAGTTAAGACTAAATTTGGTTGGCATGTGATTAAGATCCTCTATCGGACGTGAGCAAAAGCAATTGCATTGCAATAAACATGTTACTAAGATCCTCTATCGGACATGAGCAATAAAATTATATTGAAATGAACATGTTAGTAAAATCTTGTATCGTACTTGATACTAGATTATTGGGTAGCTTGTGCCGATTACGTTACTCAGCAGACATATATACCCGTTATCATTCAAGATGCAAAAATCAGCAAGTCGAGAGGTGAACAGGTTC
>NZ_CEZLMY010000316.1:0-2022 GCF_983033635.1 Psychromonas sp.
CTCCTTTGGTATCTTTGACATGTTTATCACGATCTACATTACGTATTTTGTATTCTGGAAACATTTTTATATCAAAAGGTATCGAGCCTAAATAATGAATATCTGTCTGCAAATGAAGAGCATTTTCGATATTCCATTGACGATATGGTTTTACATCTTTGGAGGTAATAAAACACAGCTGTTGGCCATTGGGATCGAGAAAATGGTTAAATGAATTAATTAAGAAATCCCGCAATAAACGGCGATTAAGGGTGTTGATATTAAGCTTGGCACAGCGGTTTTGATATTCAGAAAAAGAGCTAAAAGCTGGCAATAATGGGAATTGAAATATCACCAAATCAAAACTATTCTTTGCTAAACCAGCCCAAGAGTTTGCATTGCAGACATCAAATTCAAACAAAACAGGGTTATTTTTCATTTTCAGTTGATGGTAAAACTGATCGCCATATTTACCACTCATGGTGGATAATGAATCATAAACAGTTGCAGTTAAAGAGGCTGGCTGGTGGTGGTTTAATAAAGCGTTTGAAAATGATAAATCACCATCTCCTATGGTTAAAATTCGCCACTGTTTTTTTATGATCATTCTGTTTAACTCTATAAGGTAAATTGACAGGGTTAATTTAACATTTTATGGGAAGTATTATAAATAAAGTTAACTCGGATTTTACTATTATATAAATATGATTCCTCTATTCATAATTTGCCGAGCGATTTAAAATAAAGTGAGCAAACTATATGGTTAATAAGTTGCTGTTTAAATATTTTTTGTTTTTTTTCTTATCTGTTTTCATAAGCTGTGCTTGTGCATCACAAACGGTAACGAAAGATAGCGCCAATGAAGCTTATGAAATTGGTGCTATGGTACAAAATATCCAAGTTGCATTAAAAGCTCCTAATGATCAGCAATCGTTACAGACGATAATCAATTATGGTACAGATTCACGTTATTATATGATGATCCGAGGCTGGTTATTTCAAGAATTAGTTGCTGTTGAAAGCCAATTACATGCCAGTAAAGAAGCCAAAATCAGGGCGAAATTTCAAAATAAATCCAACTTTTTAAAACAAGCAATTAGGGCTATTGATTTAGAGTAACTGTCTTGCTCAGGAGTAAAATGGCTCAATGAGCCAAAATAGAATCTTTTCGGCAAAGATTCTGTGATTTCGTAATCGGCTCGATTCGCTTTGCTGTTTATGCTTGCCGTGTTATAACTTCCAATTTCAGGGCTGAATTTTTCAAATTAAGTTTGAGTAGTGTATTTGTAAAGCTCTCTTATAAATCAGCTTGCATTAGATATTACATCCTATTGTTATTTTTACTCTATCATTTACAGCTGTTAGATAATTTTCCGGAATTAGAATATGAGCATTAATCAAAGCGCGCTTTTTCTGCGCTATTTAAAACAGTTGAGCAAACTAATCGATAAAATTGAGATGCATGAAAATGGAAATGCAGAAATTCTTAATACACGTTTGTCAGACTGTATGTTTCCACTTTTAACGCATGCAAGAATAGCCGCCAATTTTTCTCTTAGAGCTTGCTGTGCTACTGCAGAGGTAGAGAGAGTCACCTTCGATAATAATGAAATATCATTTTCAGGGTTGAGAAAACAGCTATCAGAGACTATTGCTTACATACAAACATTAACTTCTGCAAAAACAGATCAATCTGATAATAAAGTGCATGATAAAGCGGGCATTATCGACATCTATTTACCCAAATTAGAGTATGTAGATTCCTTTGCGTTACCGAATTTTTTCTTTCATCTCAGTATGGTATACGCCACGGCTCGGAATCAAGGCGTTCCAGTTAGTAAGGGAGATTATGATGGCTATCATAGTTATCCAGACGGTTTTTCATTTGATAAATGAGAAAAGGAAAAGCTTTAATGAAGTAATAAAAGCACCTTGCGCTTTCTTTGAGGAACAGCTGAACCTAAATCTTACGTATTTTGTACGTTATTATTTTCTACAGGCATAAAAAAAACAGCAATAAGCTGGTTAGTTTATCTCTTTACC
>NZ_CEZLMY010000317.1:0-1261 GCF_983033635.1 Psychromonas sp.
GGTTTGGATTGGCTTGAAGATAAGCTTGAAATTAATAACCTTGAGGTAGAATCATGAGTCGAAGAATTGATTCTCCCGATACGGAGTCGGATACACGCTTAAAACTTTTGTTGGAACGGCAAGAAAAAACTGCATTTATTATGGTTGCAGGCGCTGGTTCAGGGAAAACTACATCATTAATAAAAGCTCTTGATCATTTGAAAAATGAGAATGGGGACGAGTATCTATATAAAAGTAAGAAGATTGCCTGTATTACTTATACTGATGTGGCCGTAGAAGAGATCCTAGGTGATTTAGGTGAATCTGAATTGTTTCATATATCGACAATTCATAGTTTTTTGTGGGCTGTTATAAGACCCTTTAAAACCGATATTGTTAACTGGATGATTAGTAGACTTAATGAAAAAATTAATGAAGCCCAAGAGCACATAGCAAAACCTAGGACAAGAGAGGCCACGAGAGAAAGACTTAGGTTGGATATTGTTAAATATCGCTCGGAGATCCCCCTCGTTGAATGTGTTGAGGAAATTAGCTATGGAACTGGAGGAAATTACACTCAAGGCATTCTTGGACATAGTGATATCTTAAAACTTGTGCCTCAAATGATAATTGATAATTTACTTTTACGAAAAATAATCGCGCGTAAATACCCTGTTATTTTGGTTGACGAAAGTCAGGATACAAAACCTATTTTTGTTGATGCATTAAAGGCTATATATGAAACTGCTGAAGGCCAGTTTTATTTAGGTTTCTTTGGTGATCCTATGCAAAAAATATATATGGAAGGTGTTGGACGGATTGGTCACGAGGAAGGGTTTGAGCTGATTGAAAAAGAAGAAAATTTTAGGTGCCCTCAGAGTGTCTTACGAGTAATTAATAACATTCGAAGAGAAGATGATGGGCTTCAACAAACAAGAGGCCGCATGACAGGAGGTAACGAAGGTGTGGAGGGAAGTTCTAATGTTTTCATATTTCAGCAATCTGATGATAATCATGCCGAGATTGGTAATGTTAGGAGGTGGTTAGAAGGTTCTCAAAATGATCCGTTGTGGGGTGAGGAGGGAGGAGATATACGTATGCTAGTTCTTGTACATAGAATGGCTGCGCTTAGGCTCAATTTCAATTCAATCTATTCTGCTTTAAATGACAATGGTAACACTAGTCTAAAAAATGGTTTACTCGATGGGACTTCATGGGTGTTACGAGATTTCTTGAAAACCATCATTCCAATTGTGGAAGCGAAGGTTAAAGGGGATGACTT
>NZ_CEZLMY010000317.1:1271-2012 GCF_983033635.1 Psychromonas sp.
GATATTTCACTGATTTTGAATCGGTTATCAGAAGATGTTGATTATTTAGTTTCAACTATGTCTTCTGAAGAGGGGACTGTTAAAGATTTATTATTGTACTTGCGTGATAGAAATACAATTAACATTGATGAGCGCTACGTTCCCTATTTAACTGATAATCTTAACGAAGAAAACGATCAAAATGAAGCAGTTCAAGCTTTTTTGAACTGCTCTCCTAATGAGATACTGGAGTATAAAAAGTATATTGAAGAAGTTTCTCCTTTTGTAACACAGCAAGGTGTTAAAGGGACCCAATTTGAAAGGGTTTTGCTGGTTATTAATGATGATGAAGATCGGCAGAATATTTTTTCTTATGGGAAATTGCTTGGGTATACAAGTTTATCCGCTAGGGATAGCGGTAATATTGAAAGTGGCATTGAATCAGTAATTGAACGTACGAGGAGATTATTGTATGTATGTTGCTCTAGGGCAGAGAAAGATCTCGCTATAATTATTTTTGCCCCTAATGTCCAGATAGCTTATGACGCGGTACTAGCAACAGGTTACTTTGAGGTGAGCTCTATACATACTTCTCTTGATTAGATGCATTTTACTTTCGTCGATGAGTTGTTAGTCAAACATTTCTTAGCATGCTGAACTTAAGTTGAGTTAACTTTAGTGCCATTAGGGTCAGGTCTTTCTTTTTGCTTGTTTAATAATTAGCACCAGTTCTAAGGTGTAATGGGGCGTTTGATACTTAAG